>JAFUDC010000017.1 GCA_017459345.1 Eubacterium sp. | reverse complement strand
GATTAAGAATGGGCAGATACAGTTGAAGGAGGCAGCGGAAGGCAGATGGCTGTCGCATGAGACAATTGATGACGTAGACTGGCTCCCGGCAGATAAAGGGTTGGTGGATAAGATAAAATTGAGGAGACGAAATCATGATTCAAGTTGATCTGATTACCGGATTTCTGGGGTCCGGCAAGACAACATTTATAAAGCAATACGCAAAAAAGCTGATGGAAGCAGGACTGAATATTGGAATCCTCCTCAATGATTATGGGGCAGTGAATGTGGATCGTATGCTTCTTTCGGACCTGTCCGGCCAACAATGTGATCTGGACATGGTTGCAGGCGGAAAGGAAGAGCCCCTGGATCGATGGTATCAGCCCGGAAATGTTATCGCCATCGTGGAAGCGGGCCTGAGTGACAGCCTGTCTGAGACTTCGGATTCTTTCCTTGCATCCCAGATTGCCCATGCCGGAATGGTCATTTTCAGCACGCTTTATTATATGAATGTGCATAAAAAGCTTCCGCAGCTAACTGAACTATTGAAAGTGATGAATTGGGATATGAGTGATTAACAGTATGTACTTTTTAAGGAGGAACTATAAAGATGAAAGAAAAAGAAATAAGGGATTATCTGTCGCCGAACTGGACATCTTATATTGCAGTAATATTTTTTGGGATTTTGGCCCTCCTGGGTATCGCTGTGGCAGCAAGTTCCGGACCGGGTGCATTGATCATTGTTCTTCTCTTTGTGGGTCTCGCAGCCTTGGCTTCCCTGCATCCATATGGGATGCACAAGGAGATGAACAAGGTTATCCAGCGTGAGAAGAACTTAAATCATATGCAAGAGATGGAGAAAGATTTTGAATACGCGGTAGCTTTCTGTAAAGATAAGGTGAAAGCCGGTCAGATTTATTTGTTCGGAAAAAACACGGGAACGATTCTCAAGTACGAAGAGATCGAGAGGGTCTATCTGTATGTTCACAAAACGAATTTTGTTGAGGATAAGCGGGAGATGAAGGCTGTTACCCGGGATAAGCAGACTGTTACTCTCTGTAATCTCAGGACCGGGAAGAAGGATGAGGACGAATTAAAGGTGTTCCTGTCCCTGATTCTGGCTCAGAACCCCTCGATTAAGGTTGGCTACCGCTGAGAATACGCTGATCGCTTGGCGGATTCCATATACCGAACTGGTGGGAAAAGGAACCTATGCTGAGGCCATGAATCTTTTTGCTAAAGCGTGGCATAGAAAGATAGGGATCCCTGTTAAATGGATCAAAGGAGCAGGCCATAATGCCAATACAGATAAACCGGCTGGGTTCTTTACAGGAGTTAAGCCTCCAAAGGTGAAGAATGTTCAAAGATATAATCATTATGTCGCAGTGCTTAGGATTGGATATGCTGTATTATGCTAAGGCTCTGGATCAGAATGTAAATATGCGGTGAAAGGTGGTTTGATAAAATGATTGAAATAAATAAAAATCATCCAAAATCACTGGCCATGCTGACTTTATCGATGATCATCTTTGGAAGCATCGGTATTTTCAGGCGGTTTATTCCGCTCTCATCAGCTGCACTTGCCGGTTTCAGAGGCACGGCCGGCGCCCTGTTCCTCTTTATTGTCGCAAAAATGCGGGGGATTCGGCTGGCCAATCATATTGGTGGCAGGAAGGTATTGTGGCTTGTGATTACCGGTGCAGTCATGGGATTTAACTGGATTCTGCTTTTTGAAGCATACAACTATACCTCCGTGGCAACTGCTACCCTCTGTTATTACATGCAGCCGACGATCGTGATCCTGCTGGCTCCGATCTTCTTACATGATAAGCTGAGCTTGAAAAAGGGAGTGTGTGTTCTTCTTTCCCTGATTGGTATGATTTTTGTCTCGGGAATCATAGAAAGCGGCATGCCGGAACCGACGGAAGCCAGGGGAATCCTTTTCGGTCTGGGCGCTGCCCTTCTTTATGCTGTAGTTGTCATGATGAATAAGGCAATCCCGGGAATTGATGCATATGAAAAGACCATCATCCAGCTGCTGTCAGCTGCTGTTTTTCTGATTCCCTATCTGCTGCTGGCCGGACAGATGGTCACAGGATCCTGGACCGGCATGGATATTTTCATGCTTCTGATTGTCGGTATTATACATACAGGGATTGCCTATATGCTTTATTTCGGAAGTATGGACGGGCTTAAGACACAGACTGTCGCCATATTCAGTTATCTTGATCCGATAACGGCGCTGATATTATCGGCGTTGATACTCCACGAGAGCATGTCGGTTTTTGGGATGTTTGGCGCGCTTTTGATCATAGGTGCTGCCCTGATCAGCGAGATTGAGCTAAAGAAACAGGTATAGTGTATGACAAACTTATATACGAAAACTGAGGAACACTAAAAAATAGAGAAATAGATGTGAGATGAAGGGATGACTTCACGGATGACATATTGGAGGTAGAGATGAAGTACTGTATGGAGTGCGGCACCAGGCTGCATGATAAATTCTTAAAAAATGAGGGGGTGATTCCCTACTGTGATACCTGTGAGACTTTCCGCTTTCCGGTCTTTTCCACCGCGGTCAGCATGGAGGTTTTAAGTCCGGATAGAGATAAGATCCTCCTGATCAAGCAGTACGGCAGAGACCGCTATGTCCTGGTGGCCGGTTATGTGAACAAGGGGGAGAATGCGGAGGATACCGTGGTGCGGGAGGTCCGGGAGGAACTGGGCCTTCAGGTGACAGAGCTGCATTTCCAGAAGAGTGAGTATTTTAAGCCCAGCAATACCCTGATGCTGAACTTCGCCTGTGTGGTTGATTCGGAGAGCCTGGCTCACATCTCAGAGGAGGAGATTGACTCCTGCCGCTGGTTTTCGCTTGAGGAGGCGGAGGCCAATATTGCCGAGGGAAGCCTGGCGGGTAAATTTTTGACAAGGTTTCTGGCGAAACAGAAACAAGGGGAGGAAATTGTTTGGTAAATGTACACAAATTACATTTTCTTATGTTACAAAATTACCTTAATATACCACAAATAGACTTGACATGATTTAGACAAGTTCGGTATAATATCGTATAGAGTGTCGGAGAGGAATCCGACACATCTTTTTCTTCAGATTCGTCCGGATGACCGGGCGGTCTGCCATATGGTTTTATTATAAGGAGGTAATTCATTATGGCTGTTAATCGTTTTGTCCTTAACGGAATTTCTTATCATGGACATGGCGCAATCAATGAGATTCCCGGAATCGTAAAGGCTAAAGGCTTCAAGAAGGCTTTCGTCGCTTCCGATCCTGATCTGGTTAAGTTTGGCGTAGCTGCCAAGGTTACAGATCTTCTTGCTGAGAATGACATCGAGTTCGAGCTCTATTCTGATATTAAGCCAAATCCAACCATCGAGAACGTACAGCACGGTGTTGATGCTTACAAGGCATCCGGAGCTGACTTCATGATCACCATCGGTGGCGGATCCTCCATGGATACCGGTAAGGGCATCGGTATCATCGTAAACAACCCTGAGTACTATGACGTTCGTTCTCTTGAGGGCGTAGCTCCTACAAAGAACCGTACCGTATTTACCATTGCAGTTCCTACCACAGGTGGTACAGGTGCTGAGTCCACCATCAACTACGTTATCACAGACGTTGAGAAGAAGCGTAAGTTTGTCTGTGTAGACCCTAACGATATTCCTGACATCGCAGTAGTAGATCCTGATATGATGGCTTCTATGCCCAAGGGACTTACCGCTTCCACAGGTATGGATGCTCTTACCCACGCTATCGAGGGTTACACCACAGCTGGTGCTTGGACACTTTCCGACTGCCTGAACCTTGAGGCCATCAAGCTCATCGCCAAGAACCTCCGCGCAGCAGTTGAGAACGATCCTGACGGACGTGAGGGCATGGCTCTTGCTCAGTATGTAACCGCTATGGCATACTCCAACGTAGGTCTTGGAATCGCTCATTCCATGGCTCATACACTTGGTGCTGTATATGACACACCTCATGGTGTTGCATGTGCTATGATGCTTCCGATCGTTATGGACTTCAACAAAGAAGCTACAGGCGAGAAGTACAAAGCTATCGCAGAGGCTTTCGGTGTTGACACTGAGGGTATGGATCAGGAGACATATCGTCAGGCAGCTATCGATGCAGTTCAGCAGCTTTCTGTTGATGTTGGAATCCCGACCAAGCTTGAGAAGCTGGCTGAAGAGGATCTTCCATTCCTTTGCGAATCTGCAGCAGCTGATGCATGTGCACCTGGCAATCCGAAGCCGGCAACTCTGGAAGAGTTCGAGGCTATGTTCCGCAAGCTGATGTAATCAGACAGCATATAATTGCAGGACATGATTCGTTTCAGACAAGCCCCATAAAGGCTGTGTCCGGATGAAATATATAAGAATAAGAAGAAGCCGATTTACGCGGCTTCTTTTTGTGTCATAAAATGTTATTCAGGTTCCTTCTTTTTTCTCCCAAACCGGATGGCTGAGATAAAAAGCAGGATTCCGACGAAGATCAGGGCGATCCCTGTACCAAGGTTCTTAATGGGATTATACTCTGTGGTCTTCAGAATATTGCCGTTCACCTTGATGGCCTCTCCAACCTTGGGGAAGCCATTCTTGGTATTCCTGGTTAAAACGACATTAGCCTTCTGGGTTTTCCCCTTCTTATCCACATATTTTACCTTGACGGTTTCCTGATAACGGACTTTCCTCTTGTTACTTTTTGAACCGGATGTTTTCGATTTCTTCTTTGCCGGCTCAACTATCTCTGTGATCGTTGCTTCGTAACGTCTCCTGCCTGCACTCAGAAAGATGACCAGGGCACCTGCCAGTATGAGGATCAGACTCAGCAGGATGGCAATCCCTCTGCCGCTTCTCTTTTTCTTACCTTCTTCCATGTGTTTTCCCTCCCGTTGTCATGTGTTTCCCTTCACATTGTCATGTGTTCGAACCCACTTTTGGTTGCCTTGTAACCTGTTTTGCAATCGATGCAGCTATTGCAGCTTTATGATATATCATTATAACATCAGTAGATTTTGTTGGCAATGGCTGGTTATGATTATGCCAAATCAGCTTAATGTGGAGCTCTGGGAGATGCATCTATTACATCTCCGGACTTTTCGCTTCATTATCTATTGCCGGTAAAATGTACCGAAAATCAGCCGGTTGCAGGCCGGATTATGATTATGATATAATGACTTTGCCTTTGCATCCCTTCTTTGTCTTGCCGGATATATAGGATGCTGAAGAGAAGGCTGATTATCTCATTAAAATACATTAGAGATAAAAAACGCACTCTCTCGTAAGAGAGTTTTGGATAGAGGTAAAGTAATTTGGATAATACGAAGGAAAAAAGCCATTTTGGCATTAGAGAATTTTTTAAGGGCAAATCCGGGCGTAACTTTCTCCTGTTTCTGGAACTGCTCCTGGTGGCGGCCTTTCTGGCCCAGCCGGATCTATACTATGATCCCACCGCTCCTACCTTTATGATGCATTTTTATGCGGATTCCCTGTCTATCTGCGGGGGACTTTGGGTAATCCTGGTCTTTCTAACGGTAAAGAAGGTGGAATTTTCACCGGAGACCAACCGGCGGCTTTCAAGGCTGGCAGCGGCCCTCACGCCGCTTGTCTGTTTTTTCTGGCTGGAGTGCTATAACCATGCCCAGTTCTGGGTTCCCCTCTTTCAGATTCCCAGACTTTATCTGCTGCTGGACCTGCTGATTTACTATGTGGTATTTCTCCTGCTGCTCTTTATATTCAACAGCTGCAGGAATGCTTCCATTGTCATGGTGATCCTCACTTCATTTTTCGGGATCATGAACTGGGAGCTGACCCTCTTTCGGGGAATGTCCTTCATCGCATCAGACATTTACTCCTTTATCACTGCTGTCTCTGTGGCAAATACCTACCGGCTCCAGGTGGATGTGGATACGGCGGAGTTCTTAATGATGACCCTGGTTCTGTGCGCTCTGCTTCTTAAGCTGGAGAGCGACCGGGTCTTTCGATGGAAAGGGCGGATCACCTACCTTGCAGCCTGCCTGCTTATGGTTGCCGCCTTCACCCGGGTCTATGTGACCAGTGATTTCCTGGAGAGGGTCGGGGTGGATTTCAGGGTTTACCATCCCCAGTATAAGTACCGCTTCTACGGGACCATGCTTACCACAGTGAGGACTTTCGGCTATCTCCATGTGAAGGAGCCTGAGGATTACAGTCCTGATGCAGTGGATGCGGTTATCAGCAGGTCGGAGGCCGGACTGGTTGGGGCAGGTTCGCTGACAGATGTGGATAATAGTTCAGCTGATACAAACGAAAATAGCACGGAATACGGGCCGGGGACAATTAATGAGAATGCCGCAGACAAGGGGGCGGGCAGTACAGACGCTATTGCAAAACCCGCAAAACAGCCCAATATTATCGCCATTATGAATGAATCCTACGCTGACCTTGCCGAGGTGGGAGATCTGCCGGCCACGGCAGATTATATGCCATATTTCCGCAAGCTGAAGAAGAACACCATCAAGGGCTATACCTACTCCTCCGTGTTCGGCGGCAACACCGCCAACTCTGAGTTTGAGTTTCTGACGGGCAATACCCTGGCCTTCCTGCCGGATAACTCCGTGCCCTATCAGCTGTTTCTTCGCAGTCAGGTTCCGGGCCTTACCTACACCTTAAAGGACCAGGGATACGGGCCTGCTCTTGCCCTGCATCCCTACTACAAGACGGGATACAGCCGCTATAAGATCTATCCTCTCATGGGATTTGATACATTTTATACGTCAGATAATTTCTCTGTCTTTTCGGAAACGGTCAATTATCACATCACGGACTTTGAGGATTACAAGAAGATCATCTCCCTCTATGAGCGGAGCCGGATTTCCGATAAGGCTGCCCCCTTCTACCTGTTTAACGTGACCATGCAGAATCACGGAAGCTATGACGGCAATCTCTACGAAACCGGAGATGAGGTGCAGCTTACGGGCAGATTCCGCTATTACAGGAAGGTGGAACAGTTCTTAAATATGATGAAAATGTCTGACGATGCCCTGAAATACCTGATCCAGTACTTTGAGAAGGTGGAGGAGCCCACCATCATCCTCTTCTTCGGTGACCACCAGCCGGATCTGGATGAGGAGTTCTACAACCAGCTGCTGGGTATGGACATCCAGGACCTCTCCGGG
>JAFUDC010000138.1 GCA_017459345.1 Eubacterium sp. | reverse complement strand
GTCAGTTAAATTAGAGCTACCGAAATAGGGAGAAAGAACGAAGATGACATCCCTGAGAACTGATGGCTGTCCAAATCATCACAATCGTCATTTCTTACAACCAGGTGATTGCTGAATTTATAAACAGAGCTAATATATGGAGACAAATTTGTCTGTAATCCATTCTAACATATTGATAAAATCATATATGAAGTAACTTTTCAGTTATACTCTTGTTTTTTCCTACAAAATTGGGTATGGAATTCTGAGAACAGATTTTCTACCCACATTATTTTTCTGATTTGTAAAGAATAACAGGATAAGTGCAAGAACCTGTGGGTAGAAAAGGCCAAAATTTTTTAATTATACCAATTATTTGCGTAAAAAATGTCTGAAATAATAATAATTTCCGTAAAACATGTTTTAGATTCATTTATATTGATATTGGTCAATATATCTATGCCCTTTAAGGACTCAGGTCAGTTAACTGAGCAATATATAAAGTATTGCAGCACTCGCATGGCATACTCTTAAACTTCTGATCGGATAACGATTTAAGTAATATATAAAATAACGCAAAATAATTGGACCAGTTGTGGTGTGAAGCGGCTTCGCGCGCCCCTCCACACCACGACTAATCCATTGTTCATCTGTTAGTAACTTAAATATTTAATCTATCCCCTCTCATACAGCTTAGTCACTGACTTAAGCTTCCCTGCCAGGGCATCATCAAGCATCCCATCTTTCATCCTCCAGCACCAGTTTCCTCCCATGGTGGAGGGGACATTCATCCGGCAGTCGCTGCCTAGTCCCAGTATGTCCTGCATCTGCACGATGGTGACTGCTGCCGGTGTGGTATATAAGGCCTTGATCATATCCCAGTGATAGTTGTCGGGGTCATAGAGCCTTAGATAGTCTTTGGCAAAGGCAATATTCTCCGCAGGGGCATTCTCCATCCAGCCCTGCAGGGTGTCATTATCATGGGTTCCTGTGTAAGCTACACAGTTTACCGGATATGTATGAGGCCGGTGGTCAGGGCTGCTCTCGTCCCGCTCGTCAAAGCCGAACTGAAGAATCTTCATGCCCGGAAATCCGGTGTCAGTAAGCAGCTGCTTGACCGCGGGTGTGGTGTAGCCCAGATCCTCCGCGATGATTCTCTGTGGGCCTATCGCTTTATTGAGAGCCTCAAAAAGCTCCTTACCCGGTCCGGGATTCCAACGTCCGCCCCTGGCCGTCTCCGCTTCATAAGGAACAGTATAATAGGAGTCAAAGCCTCTGAAGTGATCGATTCGCAGGACATCATACTCCCTGCACAGATAGTCAATCTTCTGAATCCACCACTTATAACCGGTCTTCTTATGTTCCTCCCACCGGTAGACCGGATTACCCCAAAGCTGGCCATTCTCGCTGAATCCGTCCGGCGGTACTCCGGCAATCTCTACAGGAACCAGGTCCTCGTCCAAAAGAAAAAGCTCAGGATGGGCCCAGACATCCACACTGTCCAGGGCCACATAGAATGGCATATCCCCAATAATAGCGATACCCTTTGAACCACAGTAGGCATGCAGGTCATGCCATTGGGTAAAGAAGAAGAACTGGAGAATCTTCCAGAATTCAAGTTCCCCCGCATACTCGGTTCTGACCCGGTTTATGGCTTCCGGATCCCTGCTGCGGTAAGGCAATTCCCAATCCATGAAAGAGCTGCCGCCATGAAGTCCTTTTAAGGTCATGTAAACCGCGTAATCATCCAGCCAGAAGGCATTCTCCTGGCAGAAAGATCGGTATCCTTCTACATGATAACCAGATGATTTCCATGACCGGTATTCTCCCGCATGACTTTTATCACCATCTGCATTTTTACTGTTATCACTATCTATATTCTTATACGAATCCCCAATCTGCTTCATATTGCCCGGTGCCATCAGCCTTTTCTGAAATCTGGCGGCCGCCTTGCGGAGGATGGGAAAGCGCTTCTCGTAGAGGGCGCCATAGTTGATCTGATCCGGGGCAGAGTCCCAGTCTGTATCAACAAACTCCTCCTTATGCAGCAATCCTTCATGCTCCAGGAGGTCCAAATCGATAAAATATGGATTCCCTGCATAGGTGGAATAGGATTGGTAGGGTGAATCCCCGTAGCTGGTGGGACAGATGGGCAGGGTCTGCCAGTAGGACTGGCCGGCTTTCTCAAGGAAATCCGCAAAGTCCCTGGCCGCTTTCCCAAGAGTTCCCACCCCGTAAGGAGAAGGCAGGGAAGAAATATGCATTAATATTCCACTACTTCTCATGTCTTCATTTTCCTTTCCGGAATAATAATCTGATTTTGTTCCGACTCAGATTGTATAATATCCTTGTGAGCCGGTAATAATTGTTCAGAAAAAAACGTAGCTTTCTTAACATTTTTGAGAAAGAGAATCGTTTTTCTGATTTCAATTAACGTTAATGTATCGCTCTCTCTGTCTCTTTATCAAAGAGATGCACATTTTCCGTATCCACGGCCAGAGTGATGTCCATACCTACCTTTGCCCTGGTCTTGGAGGGTACTCTGGCGATGGTCTTCTTGCCCAGCAGTTCAAAGTAGAGATAAATCTCAGACCCCATCATCTCCGTCAGCTTGATATGGGCATCAAATGTGGCGCCATCAGAAGCCTGCACAAGGGCTTCCTCCGCATGCAGGTCCTCGGGACGGATTCCCATGATGATTTCCTTGCCCACATAGGAGGCAAGCTCCGGCTTATCCACCTTGATCCGGTCGGAACCGAAAACCAGGTCGTATGCACTGCCGTTCTTCTCCACCCTGACATCCACGAAATTCATCTGGGGGGATCCGATAAATCCTGCCACAAATACATTGCAGGGATGATCATAGAGCTCCTGGGGGGTATCAAACTGCTGGATGATACCATCCTTCATCACACAGATCCGGTCTCCCATGGTCATGGCCTCAGTCTGGTCATGGGTGACATAGACGAATGTAGTCTGCAGCTCCTGGTGAAGAGCAGAGATCTGACTTCTCATCTCCGTTCTCAGCTTGGCATCCAGGTTGGACAGGGGTTCATCCAGGAGGAAGACCTCGGGATCCCTGACCATGGCCCGGCCCAGGGCAACACGCTGCCGCTGTCCGCCGGAGAGGGCCTTGGGCTTGCGGTCCAGATACTGCTCAAGCTCCAGAACCTTAGCCGCTGCTCTCACCTTCCGGTCAATCTCCTCCTTGGAAGTCTTTCTGAGTTCAAGGGCAAATGCCATATTCTTGTAGACGGTCATGTGGGGATAGAGGGCGTAACTCTGGAATACCATGGCGATATCACGATTCTTGGGAGCCACGTCGTTGACCCGCTTGTCCCCGATGAAGAGATCTCCGTCAGAGATACTTTCCAGGCCCGCGATCATACGCAGGGTAGTGGACTTTCCGCATCCGGAAGGTCCTACAAGTACTACAAATTCTTTATCTTTAATCTCGAGGTTTAAGTCCGGAACGACAGTCACCCCGTTGTCATAAGTCTTTACAACATGCTTAAATGTTATTCCTGCCATTGTTTTTTTCTTCCTTCCTTCTTCTCACCGATTCACCCGGCACCAGGTAGAATGGTTCCAGTTCATGTACCACTGATATACCGTGATCCAGGTTGTCAAGCAATATCTCAACACAGCGGGTGGCAATACCCAGCACATTCTGATGAATGGTAGTGAGCTTGGGCACCGTGTAGGCTCCGATTTCCAATCCGTCAAAACCGATTACAGAGATATCCTCCGGCACCCTGCGGCCTGCATCCTTTAAAGCCCTTATGGCCCCGATGGCCATGACATCAGACATGGCAAAGATGGCCGTCAGGTCAGGCATCTTCCGCAGGAGCTTTCTTGCTGCATTATAGCCTTCCGAGATGGAAAAGAGTGCGGATTCATACTGTCTGTCCGGCTCAAAGGTCAGTCCCTGATCTTCGAAAGCCAGCTGGGTTCCCCTGTATCTGGCGCTGACCGCCTGGGACAATCTCATATTTCCTCCCAGGACACCAATCTGACGGTGGCCCAGGGCAAAAAGATGATTGACTGCAAATCTGGCCGCCTCCACGTCATCTGTGCTGACGCTGGAGAGATTCTCAAAGTCCAGCATCCTGGCTGAACTGGTTACCATGACACAGGGAAGCTTTATCACCGAAAACTTCTCCTTAAAATGCTCCGTATTGCTTCCCAGGAACAGAATGCCATAGGGATTCCTGTCCTGGCATATCCGGATAGCCTGCTCCACTTCGTTGTCATTCTCACCGATATAGTAAACCATACAGGCATACTTCCTGTCCCGGATCATTCCCTGGAGGTGTTCGACGATGGAAGCAAAGAGCATGTTGTTGGTACCCTTGATGATCAGGGCGATGCCGTCCTTGCTCTGCTTCTTCAGATGCTTGGCATTGGAATTAAGCTCAAAGTGGTACTTTTCCACCACCTCCATGATACGCTTGCGGGCTCTGTCCGAGACACCCTCAGCATTATTCAGGGTGCGGGATACGGTCCCTACCGAGTATCCGGATTCTCTCGCGATATCCTTGATCGTCATACATTTTCACCTCCTGGTTCATCATATAATTCTTTCTAATCAGTTTCCAATATCTTATTTTAACCCTTTACCGCTCCGGCCGCAACACCCTTAATGATGTGCTTCTGCCCGGCCAGATAAACAATGATGATGGGGATGATCGTCAGCATGATGCTGGCCATCATGGGACCCATGGCCACCTTGCCGTAGCCGCCGCGGAAATACTGAATCAGCATGGGGATGGTCTTATACTTCTTTATATCAAGTACCAAAGTCGGCAGCAGGTAATCATTCCACACCCACATGGCTTCCAGGATGCCGACGGAAACCAGGGTCGGCTTCAGAATCGGAAGAACCACCAGGAAGAAGGTCTGCAGAGGATTGCAGCCGTCGATCATGGATGCCTCCTCAATCTCTAAAGGAATGGACTTCATAAAACCGGCGAACATGAAAACCGCCAGGCCGGCGCCGAAGCCCAGATAGATGATCCAGATATTGACCGGCTTGTTCAGGCCCAGCTTGTCTGCTGTCTGGGACAGGGTGAACATAACCATCTGGAAGGGCACAACCATGGAAAATACAAAGAGATAATAGAGCGCCTTGGTAAATGTATTCTGCACGCGGGTGATATACCATGCGCACATGGAGCAAAACAGCAGGATCGCGGCCACCGACGTGATGGTGATCAGCAAGCTGAAGCCCAGACTTTTTAAGAAGCCCTGGGACTGGATCGCTGCTATGTAATGTTCAATGCCATTAAATGTCTCCCCGGTCGGCAGCTTAAATATCGTACTGGTTCCGATGGATCTCTCCTTCTTTAAGGAATTGATCAGAATCATAAAAACAGGATAGCAATAGGCTACCGCCAGAACAGACAGAAGGATGGTCCAGATATGGTCGCTTAATTTATATTTGCTTTTCATCATGCCTGTACCTCCCTTGACCTTGTGGCAGTCAGCTGGATCAGAGAAATCAGAATAACGACTACGCAGAAGATCACAGCCTTAGCCTGACCATAACCGTGCCACTGCAGTCCCGCTCTGGAATAGAAGGTATTATAAATATTGAGAGCCAGCATCTCGGTCATATGCTTGGGTTCTCCGGCAGTGAGGGCCAGGTTCTGGTCGAATAACTTAAACGAGTTGGTAAGTGTCAGAAATACGCAGATGGTGATGGACGGCATCACCATGGGCAGCTTTACGCTGAAAAATGTCCTCCATGCCGAGGCTCCGTCAATCTGTGCCGCTTCCAGGATATCGTCAGGCACATTCTGCAGTCCGGCAATGTAGATGATCATCATGTAACCGATCTGCTGCCAGCACATGAGGATGATCATGCCCCAGTA
Organism: Eubacterium sp.; assembly: GCA_017459345.1. Classification (GTDB taxonomy): domain Bacteria; phylum Bacillota; class Clostridia; order Lachnospirales; family Lachnospiraceae; genus Anaerobutyricum. The sequence continues at coordinate 84,892 of JAFUDC010000138.1, read as the reverse complement.
GCCTGCGGTGGAATTCAGCGCCAGGAGGGGCTTTCCTGCCAGGGACAGGATACAGTTGATCAGAATCTGCCAGATATAGCCCAGCACGATACCGCCGATCAGGTTGGGCATGAAGAAAATGGTTCGGAAAACATTGGTTCCTCTGAGCTTTCTGGTTAATAACAATGCCAGGCCCAGACCAAATACATTGATGGTAATGATGGATACCACCGCAAAGCTGACGGTAAATCCAAAGGCATGGCGGAAGGATGCGTCGGTAAATGCATACTTGTAGTTGCCAATCCCGACCCAGGTCGCATTATCCACGGTGATAAACTTACAAAAGGACAGGTAGAGACCCTGGAAAAAGGGAACCACGAATCCAATAATGAAGGCGGCAAGGGTAGGAAGGACGAAGATGGGTGAATATTTTTTAAGAGCTTTATCCATAAAGTCCTCCGAAATTCCTATTAAGAATGCGGACAGCAGTGACTACTGCCGCCCGCATGGTAATGAGTTCTAAATACAGTTAATCATGATTGCGCAGGCAATGATTAATTCATAAAGGAAATACTCTCTTACTGCTGATTGGCCAGCTCGTACTCTGTCTTCCAGCCGTCTACGAATGCAGTGACAACCTCGCCCCAGTTTGCGTCAGTCTGGTCTGCTGCATAAGCGGTGAGAGCTGTTCCAACACCATTCTTCCATTCCTCAGATGGCATGGTGGAGAAGTTCCAGGATACAGGGATCTTGCCGTCTGCTGTATACTGGGCATCCTGCTTAACGAATACGTTGGGAGATTCCTTGGCGCTCTTGAAAGGAATGGTGAATCCCATTTCGTCAGACATGGCTGAGGTTCCCTCTTCAGAGGTTACACACCAGTTGATAAAGTCAAGTGTTGCCTGCTGGTCTTCTTCGGATACCTGGTTGTTTACACACCAGAAGTTCTCTGTACCGGTGCAGAGACCCTGATTAGCCTCATCCCCTGCTCCAACATAAATCGGGATCATAACCAGATCATCATCGGTCAGCTTGCCGTCTGCGGTCAGAGCACCATATTCCCAGGAACCATTCTGGAAGAATACAGCTTCGCCGTCAATGAACTCTGCCTCGGCATCATTACCTGTCTTATTTGCAAGCTCTGCAGGATCACAGGTGCTGTTGTTGATGTAGAGATCAAAGATATTGCGGTAGTTGTCCAGATAGGTACCCTCGATGGCATCTGTGGAGTCGATTCCCTTATCCTGATACTCAAAGTAGATCGGCATGTTGGCCAGGTGGGTCTTGAATCTCCAGTCAGAGGATCCATCCATACCTGCGGAAGTAAATGCTGCAAATCCCAGCTCATCCTTCCTTGCCGTGATATCCTCGGCTGCCTTCTTGAGGTCTTCAAAGGACTTGATATCGTCCACGGAATAACCGGCCTTCTCCAATAAAGTCTTGTTGGTGATGATACCGTAGGACTCGATAACGTATGCGATACCGTTAACGGCATCCCCATCCTTTAAGGCATAAGCATCGCTGGTCAGCTGACCGTAAATATCAGAACCTGACAGATCCAGGCAGTAATCCTTCCAGTTGGCAAGACCAACCGGTCCGTTCACCTGGAATAATGTGGGAGCGCTGCTCTTGGCCATCTCACTGGTAAGGGTGGTCTCATACTCACCGGAAGCAGCTGTAACAACCTGCACGTCCACGCCGGTCTCCTCAGTGTACTTCTTGGCAAGATTCTGCCAGGCCTCATCCTGCTCAGGCTTGAAGTTCAGGTAATAAACAGAACCTGCTGCCCCGCTGTCTCCTGCCGATGCGCCGGTTGATGACTCGCCGGATCCGCCGCCGCAGCCAGCCAGTGCTGTCACTGCCATAACTCCTGTTAAGGCTAAAGCGAATAATTTCTTTCTCATAGTGTCTCCTCCTCATTCTTAGATGCATTTAAAATCTGCTTCTCAAAGACAGGACACGCTCCCGGTCAGCAGCCATCAATGACATTCACCGCTTTCGATACGTTTGGAAACGTTTCCATATATTCTGATCCGCAAAAGTTTTTATTACAGTGCTTATTATAGTATCTTTCCAAAAATAATTCAAGCACCTAAGGATAAAAAATATAATTTTGTGCAAATTGCGGTATTATTAACATCATTTTTTATCTAATATGTGAAATAAGGCAATAACGAAAACGTTATCGAAAATTCTGGAAACGTTTACATTTATGGCAATTTTCATACTTTTATATCCTGTATTAGAGTAAAAAATAAGAAGGCAACCCCTGTTCACAGGATTGCCTCCGTGTCTTATTAATCCTTAATCAGACTTTCCAGTGTCTCGTACAGACTGTCCGGCTGCACCGGCTTAGTCAGGTGTGCATTTAACCCGGCCTGCAGGCTCCGCTGCACATCCTCGTCAAAGGCATTGGCAGTCAGGGCGATGATGGGGATCGTCTTTGCATCTTCCCGGTCCATGGCCCGGATTGTCCGGGTGGCAGTAAGGCCATCCATCTCCGGCATCCGCATATCCATGAGGATAGCATCATAGTATCCTTCCGGGTGGGAAGCGAACAGGTCCACGGCAATCTGCCCATTCACGGCCAGGTCGTTCTCCATCCCCCGCATGGACAGAACCATGTTCATGATTTCCGCGTTGACCTCCATATCCTCCGCCAGCAGGATGCGCCGCCCGGAAAGGTCTGCTTTTTTCTTTCCTGCAAGGACGATATTTTTCTTCTTGACGGCTTCCTTAAACTCCTCCAGCATGGAAGCAGCAAAAAGTGGCTTGGGAAGAAAGCTGTCGATTCCTGCCTCCATGGCCTCCTCCAGGATGTCGTCCCAGCTGTAGGCCGTCAGTATGATAATGGCTGACTCATCTCCCACCATCTGCCTGATCTGCCGGCTGGTCTCCACCCCGTCCATCTCCGGCATCTGCCAGTCAACCAGGATCAGGTTGTAGGCATTTCTTCGTGCATGGCGGAGCTTGACCATCTCTATGGCCTCGGGTCCGGAAGCAGCTATATCCGCTGCAATCCCCACCTTCTCAAGTACCAGTCTGGCATGCTGGCAGGCCACCGGATCATCATCGATGATCAGAACACTGATTTCCTCCGGCCGGATCTCGTCAGTATCATCTGCGCCGGACCGGTCAGAGTCCATGAGGGTCACTGTCACGGTAAATGTACTTCCGACCCCCTTCTCGCTTTCCACTTCAATGTGCCCGTTCATCAGCTCCACGATATTCCTGGTGATGGCCAGTCCAAGTCCGGAGCTCCCATATTTGCTGGTGGTGGAGGAGTCCTCCTGGCTGAAGGCATCGAAAATGCGGGGCAGATACTCCTGACTCATCCCGATGCCCGTATCAGTGATCACAAACTGGAGAGTGGACCGTCCCTCGTAGGCTGCCGTCTTCTCCACGGTAAGGTTGACAGAGCCCCCCTCCGGGGTAAACTTCACGGCATTGCCCAGAATATTGATGAGAACCTGCCGAAGCTTCATGTAATCCCCGATATAGTAGTCATCCACATGGCCGGTGATATGGCAGTTGTATTCCAGTCCCTTCTCACTGCATTGGCCGCTTGCCATGGTATTGATATACTCCAGCAGCTTGGAGAATGAGAATTCCTCATTCTTAAGGCTCATCCGGCCGGATTCGATCCGGCTCATATCCAGGATATCATTGATCAGATGCAGCAGATGGTCTGCAGATGTCCCGATTTTCTCCAGATATTCTCTGGTTTTATCCGGAAGGTCCGGATCATTCAAAGCGATACTGTCAAGACCGATGATGGCATTCATGGGGGTCCGGATCTCATGGCTCATGCTGGACAGAAAGGCTGTCTTGGCATGATTGGCCTCCTCCGCCGCAGCCAGGGCATCACTTAATGCCTGGTTCCGGGCCATGGCCTTCCTGGTCTCTCCATCCACATCCGTGAAGCAGGCACTGACGGTGTGAACCATATGGTCTTCCCGGTCCTCCGGACGGCGGACGCTGGCGAAGCGGACCATCTCATAGCGGTCCTCTCCATGCCGGTGTACCATATAGCGGAAGGATATCACCTGCTCATTTTCCAGCTTCTCCCGCACATGATCTATCTCCACAAAGTCCAGAAACTCTTCACGGTAGAGGTCAGTCACATATTGGTCTGCGTAGTGGTTTACCGAATCCTGATAAGGGAACTCATCTCCCACCCGGAATCCATCATTGATATCCGTATGGGCTTGATAACAGATTCCATGATCCCGGTCCAGATCCAGATAATACAGACTTCGGTAATCCGCAGCAAGAGCGGTGATCATCCTCTCATGCTGCTTCCTCTCCTGCTCTTCTCTCAGCAGCTGATTCTGAAGCTCCAGCCTCTGTTCCAGCTCCTCCCTCTTGATGCGGGCTTCCGTCTCGGCGGTCTCCTTCTCCAGGCGAAGTCTGGCATTATTCCGGTTCTGATAAACCAGAAAGGCAAAGACCAGCAGAAGGGCGGCTACGGTGAGCAGGGACTGGATCACACTCCTTGTGATCATCCTGTCAGATACCGAGGAGATGCTGTCACTGATCACACTTTCCCGGATCAGGTAGGTAAGAAACCAGTCGGTCCCTTCCACAGGTACATAGCTCAAAGTTTCCTGGATTCCCCGATATTCAAAGGAAGCCTCTCCCTGCCTGCCTGCGGCAAAATCTTCCGCGATAACTTCCTGGGAGTAGCCCGGCTCAAAGCGGGCCTCCTTTAAGGTTTCCAGCAGATTGGTCTCCCTGGTCTGTCCCCCCAGGACCTGATTCATCAGGGACAAGCCGGCACTGGTATAGATGTTGCAGAAGGTGGCATCATTGTCGCCGGAGTTCATGGACACCCCCTCAAGCATCCTCTTCATGTCAATTTCCATGAAGCAGGCCGCAAACTCTTCCTCCCCCAATGACATATCTGTCACCGGAACAGCGATAATGACTTTCTTTTCCTGGCTTTCCGGATTCAGAATGGAGATATCTGCTTCCTTAAGGTTTTTATAGTCAAATTGATAATCGTCAATATTATCCTGAGTGCCCAGAGAGGTATAGATCAGGCCCCTGGTATCCACAAAAGCGAATTTTTCAAGGCCATAAAGCTTCTTCATGCGGGCCTGATATGCCTTAAGATGGTCTTCATCACTAAGGTCATCCTCTGTCATCAGACCGATTGCTGTCTTAAGGTCGCTGATGTTCTTCTGAAGATTAGAAGCGACCACCTGCTCCCGCCGGCCGGCCAGCTCGTCCAGATAAAGGAGGCTTACCGACCTTACAGCAGTCTCGGTATCCTGCTTTGCCCCTCTTCCCATCCAGATGGTTCCCCATATCAGAATGAGGGCTACAGCAATCCCCCCCGCTATGATAATCCATATGGCAGATTGCCTTTTTTCATTTTTCATATTCCTGCCTCCGATCAGAATACCTCACACCCGCAGCTTTCTTTCTCTTTCATCCGGTTCAGAGCCGTATCTGCATCCTGGAAGATATCCCCCTCAGGATGTTCTCTGTCTGAGAAGGCCACGCCAACACTCAGGGATGTGGCCGGCAGGTCTTCCGGCGGATTCTGCAGGGCTTCATTCACCCGTTTGACCTTATCAAAGACCAGGGACTGCATGGATCCGGTCACCCTTGTCATAATCACCACAAATTCATCCTCCCTCAGACGGCAGATATCATCCACCGACCGGAAGCTCTGCCGAAGCACCTCTGCGATATAGCGGATGGTTCTGTCGGCAAGATCCCGCCCCTCTTCCAGGATAGTCTCATATTCATTCACATCAGCGATCAGAACCGCGATGTGGTCCTTATCCGCATCATAAAAGAGGATGTCAAAGGCACTATGGTTATAAAGCCCTGTCACCGGATCATGGAGGGCATCAAATGTATACCGGTCCCTGCTGCTCCTGTGGCTGCTGTGGGTCAGCTCATGCTGTACCCCCCGGCTGCGCTCCCTGGCAAAATCATAAAATTCCTGTGCCGGCAGAGGCCGGGAAAAGTAATATCCCTGAACCACATCGCAGCCCATGGTCTTTAAGGTAAACATTTGCTCCGCAGTCTCCACGCCTTCTGCGATGGTGGGAACCTCCAGGGATTCGGCCAGTCCGATCACCACCTCCAGAAGACGGGTATCCTTGCGCTCCTTAAAGGCATTGCGGACAAACTCCATATCAAGCTTCAGGGCATCGATGGGCAGGGTTGATATCATATTAAGAGAAGAATATCCGGCTCCGAAATCATCCATCTCAATCTTAAAGCCTTTTTCTCTCAGTTCCTTTACCGTGCTGATGATCTGATCGGAATCTTCTGTATAGGCTGATTCCGTCACTTCAAGGAAGAGGTCCTTGTGGTCCAGACCAAATTCATGGACCAGATTATCCAGATGGTCGGAAAGGTCCGGATCATACATGTCAATCCTGGAAATGTTAATCGAAACCGGGATGGACATCTGTGCCTTCTTCCATTCACCGACCTGAGCTGCTGCCTCCCGCCATACATAATGGTCCAGCTCCTGGATCAGCCCGTTCTTTTCAAAAAGCGGAACAAATACACCAGGGCTCACATTGCCCAACTGGGGATGATTCCATCTTACCAGGGCCTCAGCACTGCTCAAAACCGGTTCCCTGCCCTGCACATTAAACTTGGGCTGATAGCAGACAGTAAACTGTTTCTCCCGGATGGCAGCCGGGAAATCCTCAATCAGCTGTGCCGCAAAAATCTCTGATTCATGCAGGGAGTCATCGTAGATCGCAATGGCACTGGTATAATTCGTTTTCACCATATCCGTGGCCAGCTTGGCCCGGTCAAAACGCCGCTCTACGTCGATCATCTTATCCACCTCCGAGTACACGCCCATCCTCATCCGGATTCGGGACTCATTCTTTCCGGTTCCGGAAAGCTTCACACAGGCATGCTCCAGGATATCCGAATAGTCCGTACGATGCGGGCAGTAGACAAGAAATGTATCTGCCTCGCGGCGGCAGACGATTCCGCCTGCTTCCTTCACCGATTCCCGAACTCTCTCTCCAATATTTTTCAGTAATCCATCTCCGTACTTTCTTCCGTAGCGCTCATTGATCATATGGAAATGATTAACATTCAGGACCATGGCATCCATGGCCATATCCTTATGATAAAGATCAAACTGTGCCGCATAATGGTAGAAATACTCTTTATTATATAATCCCGTCAGCTGGTCTCTCTCTGTCCAGCGGATGATATCCCTGTCCTCACACAGTTCGATGGTCCTGAGAATCCTCGCATGGATTACTTTGGGCTGGGGATAGGGCTTGGGAATGAAATCTATGGCGCCGATGGTGAGGCTTGCTACCTCCGCCTCCTTATCGGCAGTCATCACAATCACGGGAATCCGCCGGAAGCGGGGATCCGCCTTCAGCCTCTTTAAAACCTCCAGACCATGCAGATCAGGCAGATTAAGATCCAGAAGAATCAGGCTGAGGGTTTCGTGATCAGATGCCACATGATCAAGGGCCTCCTGACCGGTGAGAGCCGTCACCAGCTCATAGGTATCCTGCAGGATCATCCTAAGAATCTCCTGGTTGATGACCTCATCTTCCACGATCAATATTCGACGTCTGCCATTAAAAGAGTGAAATGTCAGATTATTGTCCGGCATATGTTAACCTCCTGATTTCCACCATATTATCATTCATGGTGGTTCCCTCTGCAAGATCGGATAGACGCTCATGGGTAAGAGCATTAAACGCCTTCCCTCCCCGGCACTGGTCCCTGCGGTATACTCCCTCGCAGACCACATTGCCCCGGGCAATCCGGTCCGACACCACAGCCTGAAAGGCAACAGCGGCCAGATCATTATAAGCTGTAATCTCCTCTCCATCCAGGATGCCCCGGGCCGCCGCATCCTCCGTGTGTATGATCAGCTTCTGGGGGCCTCTTCCCTTCAGGAGGTCTTCCCGGTCTCTGAACTCAGAATTTAAAGTGTAGACACTGGGGGAAGCAATCAGGTGAAGGGGGTATCTGTTTTCGTCGGAATTCATCTCAGAGGCCAAAGCCTTCGTCCCCTCTGTCTCTTCTCTTTTATTTCCATAGGAAGGAATATACCTGGGCACGGGCTCAGCCATCTCTTCATTCACAATGCGAAAACGGCCCGAAGGAGTTCCCACCTTTAGATGATCAGAATAGGGCATGGCAATGCTGCCCCCGCTCTTCAATATCTTCTTCTTATCCTCAGGAAGAGCCTCCACCGCAGCAGTGGGATGATTAAGGATGTCAAGAAGCATTTCTTCCGCGGTCTGTTTGAAATAATCCTCCTCATAACCCATGGCCCGGGCCAGGAGGCAGAAGGTATCCCAGTCGCTTTTGCACTCTCCAGGGGGATCAATCACCGGCCAGGCGGTTCCCAGGGTACAGTAGCCGTAGCTTCTGTATATATCGTGCTGCTCCACGGAAAATGTGGCGGGCAGCACAATGTCCGCATAGAGGGCGGTCTCCGTCATAAACCTCTCATGAACCACCGTAAAGAGGTCCTCCCTATTAAGGCCCTCTATCACACCCTCCTGGTTGCTTACTGTATTGGCAGGATTCCCTCCGTAGACATAGAATGACCGCACCGCATCCTTCCCGGAAAGAGCCAGGGCAGAAGCAGTCTGATTAATATTCAGGCTGCGGGCCGGATTTTTTCGAAAATCAGGCCGGAGGATCCTGTCCATATCCACATAGGGCCTGTCGATGGGCGTGCAGCCGCACAGGCCCCCGCCGGGCTGCTTCCATGCGCCGGTAAATAAGGATAATATCACAATCAGCCGGACCGTCATCCCTCCGTTTCCGTAGCGGGAGTTGCCGCTGCCCAGGATGATGGCCGGCGCCTTCGCTGCGGCATACTCCCTGGCCAGCCGGCGGATCCGATCTGCAGGAATTCCCGTTTCCTCCTGGGCCCACTCCGGCGTGTAAGCCGCCAGGGTTTCCCGGAAGACACCGTATCCTTCTGTATAGTCTAAAAGAAATGCCTGATCAGACAGACCCTCCTCCTCCAGCACATGCATCATGGCAAGGGCAAGGGCGCCATCCGTGCCGGCCTTGATACAGATGGTCTCATCAAAATATCTGGCTGCCGGATTGGCATAGGTATCAATCAGGATTTTTCTCTTTCCGCGATTCTCCGTCCTGTTCAGATCCACCAGGGCCTGCAGGCGGGTGGCAGCCATATTGCTGCCCCAGATGATGTACATATCACTGTCCATAAGCTCATGAGGATCCAGACAGCCGGTCTTGCCGGCGACAGACGCATAGCCGGCACCCTTGGCAGGAGAGCATAAGGTTTGCACCAGCCTGGCCGCCCCCATCCGGTTGAAGAATGCATCCCCGCATTTTCTCTGGATATCACTCATGACACCTGAATAATTCCAGGGCAGGATGGCCTCCGGCCCGCTCTCCTCGATGATCGCCTTCCACCTGTCTGTGATCTCCCGGACAGCCTCCTCCCAGCTTATGGGTGCGAAAATCCCGCTGCCCTTTGCTCCGGCTCTCTTTAAGGGAGTGAGAATCCGGTCTTTGGAATAGATATCTTTCTCATAATGCTGGGTCTTTCTACAGATTCCGTTGCAGGAAACAGGATGATCCGGGTCATTCTTTACCCGGATGATTCTTCCATCCTCTACTTCCATGAGAAAACCACAGGTAGAAGGACAGTCATAGGGGCATATGGATTTTTTTATTTCGATCATGATTTTCTATTCTCCTAATGGAATAATAATCTGAAATACAATCTTAATTTTCTCTGAATTATTCTTTTGCTTAATCTGAATATAGCAGACTTCATGTTTATTATATAGTGTTTAACCCACTTAAGCAACTATTGACTTGTACAAAATCCGGTACCAGTATTTCGTAAAGATTATTATTCACTAAGTTCTGGAGGAATCCTGAGATTTCTTGAGTTTTATAGGATAAGTCCAGCCTACGCGCTGGACTGCGCCGATTGCGCAACTGCACCAGCAGTTAAATTCCACTGCGCAATCGTGTGCATGCGCCGCAGGCACAATAAACCCCTTATATGTATTGTGGCGCAGAAAACTTGCATGGGGGTTTATTGGATAAGAATAATCTTCGAAGATTTTTATGACTGATTCAATAAATAAAAGAAGATTAGTCATAAAATAAAAGTTCCTGGAAGATGAAATTTCGAGTAACTCAGTAAAATATTATGACTAAATCAGGCAATAAAGGAAAATCAGTCATAAAATAAGAGCTCCTGGTAGATGAAATTTCGAGTAACTCAGTAAATATTATGACTGATTCAGGTAATAAAGGAGGAATAGTCATAAAACAAGAGCTCCTGGTAGATCAAATTTCGAGTAACTCAGTAAAATAATATGACTGGATCAGGTAATAAAGGAAAATCAGTCATAAATGAGCGGACGGTAAGACCACACGTGCAATTTCATATAGTATTTAATTGTAGATTTCTTAATGATGTTGGTTTAAATCTTTCTCGTATTGTGATATTATCATATTATAAATAAATCTACAGAGGAAAAACATATGAGAGCAGTCAGATTTCGAGCATCCGGAATGAATTATTTCCAGGATACCTATAACAGAATTGCAGTCCGGTATGAAGACTATGCCTTGCCGGATGAAAAGATACTTGGAAAATATAGCGAGGGAAGAAGAGTTTGGGAATATCTCTATCCTGTCTCCGACGTAGAACTTAAGCCGGAACCGGAGAACAGCTATCGTCCGGAGGCCATCGGAATCTATCTGGATGGCCAAAAGGCTGGATATGTAAAGGACAGCCAGAATACCAAGGTAAAAGAATTTCTGGCCTCCGACTATTATCAGGGGGCAGATGCCGCAATCGTCGGAGGGCACTTTAAACAGGTTCTAAAGAACAACCAGGGCAAATTATACGTAAAGAACGAGTCATCTCCCCTGCTTGTAAGAATCACCCTCTACCTTGATAATCAGGGACAGGCCGAAGCTTCAGAACCTGAAACTGCTGTCCCGGTCGTTCCCGCTGCCCAAGCTTTAGATAATCCGGAGTTATCCGCTGAGAAAGCTTCAGAAGAGTCGGAAAAAACCATAACTGAAAATTCAAACGAATCAGAAAGATCCATTGTTGAAGCCCCAAAAGCAGCATCTATGGAATATTCTCCGGCATCATCACCTGTAGTTCCAAAGTCAGGAACTCTGCCGGCCGGCCTTGCGGCGGCGGCCGGGGCTAAACCCAGACAGGCCGGAAGAAGTCCGCTTGAAGGAGCCGAAAAGAAACCTGCTCCGCCCATACGTCCTTATACACCGCCATCAGTATCCGGCCAGGCAGCGGATGAATCCATCACACCCGGCCAGGCAGATCGAGCAAAGCCCCAGACCGGAAAGGACATGGCAGCTGCATCGAACTCCTCCCGAACTAAAAACGGGACTGGCAATACAGGAATTACTACAGATACAAATCGCAATCAGCGGTGGAAGGCCGGGGAAGGCTCTGGCCCAAAGGTCGGTGAGTCAGAACTGATTCGCCCGAAAAATACTCCTCCCCGGGAGAAAATCCTTCTATATGCAATACTTGCATGCGTGGGCATTGCAATAATCAGCTTTGCATTTGCCCTGATCAGCACTCTGGTCAGCAGGAGAGCCCACTCACCGGCGGGCGCTGACAGACAGGCCGCTGTGACGGAGGAAGTTCCGGCAGCAACCAGTGCTGACGATGAAGATGACGATATCATTAATAACAGCAATGACCTGGAGAATGATTTTGATCAAGACCTTAATGATCTGGAGAATGAAGCGGATGATAATAATGATAATCTGGATGAATTCTCGGATGATAGTGTGACAGATGACGGCTCAGAAGCCTACGATGTGCAGTAAAACAGTCAAGAGATAGCTGCCATACTCAAGCAGCCGTGCCCAATCGGCAGGATTCATGCTTATCTGCATGAAATCCTGCCGTATATTTTATATGGGAGCAGAAGCAGACAATGTGACAATCGCAAGGCTCATCTCGCTCCTTTAGTTATCTTTTAATAACAAACCTTACATGCCCGGGACTTTCCACTTTGACTGATCGACCCGCTTTTGATTACTTTTGAACGTTTTAATGTACTGCAATTTCTGGATTTATGATATACACTTCCTCCAGGCGTCCAATAAACAGTTCCTCCACCAGAAGATCTACTTGAACCAGATTTTGCTTTTTTAGTAGATTTGGACTTTGCTGCTGTTTTTTTCACAGCAAGAACCTTTACCCTACAGGTTGCCTTCTTACCAGATTTTAAAATTACAGTAACTTTAGTTGAACCGGCTTTTTTTCCTTTTAGCCTGCCCTTCGAATCCACTGTGACTATGGAAGACTTAGCAGATTTCCATTTTTTCACCTTATCGCCACTGGCATATTTCACTTTAAGCTTCAGGGTTTTTCCGACTTTCAGACTATAGGTTTTTTTGGGAAACTTAGCAAAAGGATTTAGCTTTGAAATTGTTTTTTTCTGTACTTCTCCGCATTCGTAGCATTCTCTTTCTTTTGTTCCTGTGCGGAATATTGTTGCCTTCTTTGTTGTTTCCCAATCTGACCAAAAATGAGAACATGGTATTTCAGCCGCCGTTACAGTTAGAGCATTAGAGTATTCCTTAGCAGGGAATAATCCAATTGCCAACATAATTAATAGCAATAACGAAAAGTACTTTAATGAATTCCTCATTTGTATTCACCCCTTTAATATATGTTTATTCTGTTTCATTATAATAAACCGCCTTCAGATCATCATTATTTCGATCGCGACATACGAATGTTCTAACAGAATAAGTCCTCATATCAACAATTATAGCGCATTCTTTTACATCACTACATTTACCATGACTCTCTCCCCCCAATTATTAATATTTTCTATTTATGATTATATACTCATTATAATGATTATACAAGTAAATGATGTTACAGAGCTTTATTCCATATACATAAGTTTGTTATAGCCTATGGCGAGCACTAAGCAGCCCAGGCAGCGGGTGTGGCGGAAAGCGGCAGGTTTTAGATGAATAAAGAAATGGAATCCTGAGAAATTTTGTTGATGGGAGAAGTAGAGCAGGGTATGGGGACTGACCATTTGCAATAGTTTGCGTCGGTGAGGTTTGCGCTAGCTTCCGCCACCGAGCGGTTGTCCGAGCGAAGCGAGTTTTACGCGAATGGCGGATAACAGGCGCGCGAACCGAGGCAGCAAACGCAACAGGTCAGTCCCCATACCCTGCTCTTTCTCCCACAATAAAGAAGGCAGGATTCAATGCAATAAATTAAGCATGAAACCTGCCGATTTGGGACGGGCTGCTTTAGTGCGACAGCCGCCTTCTTTATATCTAATTCACTTTAAATCACAATGACTCCACGTAAGATATTAAAGTGTTGCCAGCTCATCATTGATGGGCTTGATTGCGGAGTAGATCTTACGGTATACACCATTGAACTTGGCATACTCTGCAACATTTTCCGGGATCGGGAGAATTTTCTCATCGCGGAGCTTCACCAGCTTATCGCAGGCTTCCGGAACGGATGGATATACGCCGGCGCCAACCATGGCAAGGATAGCTGCACCAAGAGCTGCTGCATTCTCGGAGGAGCCTGCCGGAAGAGCTACCGGAAGATCATAGATATCAGCCATCATCTGTCTCCAGATAGGTGCCTTGGATCCGCCGCCGCACATTCTCATGGTCTTGATATCTACGCCGAAGTCACGATATTTCTTCATGGAATCATTCAGAGCGTAGGTGACACCTTCCATAACGGAACGGGTCATATCACCCTTGGTATGGATGGAGGACAGGCCGAAGAAGCCGCCTCGTGCGTTTACATCCCAGTATGGGGAAGCCTCACCCATCAGGTAGGGAAGGTAGATGAGCTTATTGGAGCCGATGGGGGACTGGGAGGCCAGATTGTCGATCTCAAGATAGTCCTCATCGCCGGGAACGAAGGTATTACGCCACCATTTTACAGAGAATCCGGCAGAGTTAACCAGACCCATCATATGCCATGCATTGGGAACTGCGGTACAGAAGGTGTACACACCACCTGTCGGGTCCATGGTGGGTTTGTCAGTGTAGGCAAATACAACACCGGAGGTTCCGATGGTTGTCATGGCACGGCCTTCAGCAACAACGCCGGTACCTACGGAAGCTGCCGCATTATCTCCGGCACCGCCGACAACGATGGTCTTCTCACTTAAGCCGATGCGGTTAGCTACATCCGGGATCAGGGTTCCTGTTACTTCACAGGACTCATAGAGCTTGCCCAGCATGGAAGGCTTGATATTGAGCCCGTCCATCATCTCCTCTGACCACTTACGCTTAGGAGTATCCAGAAGCTGAGTAGCAGAAGCATCGGACATCTCGGCAGCGAAATCACCGGTCAGACGGAAACGCAGATAATCCTTGGGAAGAAGGATGTGCTCGCACTGAGCAAAGATTTCCGGCTCATTCATCTCTACCCAGAAAATCTTGGCAGCGGTAAGGCCCTCTCTGGGCGGATTGCAGGTTACGGCAAGCATACGGTCAGCGCCGACTCTCTTTGCCATCTCAACGGTAGCTTCACCGGTTCTCTGGTCATTCCAGAGGATGGCACGGCGGAGGGGCTTGGCATTCTTGTCGAGAAGAACGGCACCCATCATCTGACCGGAGAATCCGATACCCAGAACATCTTCTTTGGCTACGCCGGATTTCTCCATGACATTCCTCATGGTGATAACGGCCGCATTGTACCAGTCTTCGGGATCCTGCTCTGACCAGCCGTTATATGGCTGATAAAGTGGATATTCCTTAATTTCAGATGCAATCTCCTTACCAGTCTCATCAAATAATACAGACTTGATTCCACCAGTTCCAAGATCAAGACCAAAGAAATAACGCATAATGTACCTCCTTTAATATAAAATGTATATGTTAAACTGCATACATCAGAATCTGATTGAATTAACCTGTTCCCTCTTAAAAGAAGAGAGTATGGCAAGTTTAATCTTATCTATGCAGTATCAGGGACTTGTGAAGTCTTATAGTTCAAGTTCAGAAGCATATTGCTCCAGATAGCCTGTATCACTGAGCAGGGAGAGCAATGTATATCTTGTCTTGATATCCGATGCATAGCGCACTGCGTTCTTGATATGATCCAGGCCATAAAGATCGATAAATTCCTGAATGTTGAAGCCGG
Source organism: Eubacterium sp. (assembly GCA_017459345.1). Lineage (GTDB taxonomy): Bacteria > Bacillota > Clostridia > Lachnospirales > Lachnospiraceae > Anaerobutyricum. The sequence goes on along the minus strand of JAFUDC010000138.1, from coordinate 69,762 downwards.
CTCTTCTTAACTTCTCCCGGATGAAGTCCACACCCGGAGTCTGTTCCAGCATGGGCCGGATGGTATCCCAGTTCTCCCTGATGAAGCCGGACCGGTCCTTTTCATAGGTTCCGTTGTCATCCTGCATCTTCTGGATCTCATCCGCCATATCGGAGAAACATTCCTCAAGACCGGCTCTCCAGGCAGCCCGATCAAAGCTGAATGCGAAGCTATCGGGATCTTCCTGCAAAAGCCTTTTCCTCAGAATCTCAGATACGATAGCCGCATAGCCCACATCGATTCCATGAGGGAAGTAGGGGCGGTGGTTCTTAATGCAGGTCAGCTCAAAGAAATGAGAAATCATGTGCTCAGATCCGGAAGCGGGACGGGAGCTCTTCTGATAAGCCAGGGTAATACCCACTACTGCCAGACCTTCCATCAGCTTTCCGATGGCATCCGGGTCTCTCCTCATAATGGCGTCAATATTATTGGCACAATTGGTGAGGGATTCCTCCACCAGATCATAGATCATCTGACAGGGCTCCTCCTCCCCCATGAGGATAGCAAGCTTCCAGTCGCTTAGAGCGGAGTACTTGCCCAGAGTATCACCGATACCGGACCGGATCATATCGATGGGGGCATCCTTCAGGATATCCAGCTCACCCACGATAAAGCGGGGAGCCCGGCGGTTTACCGTCACCTTGAGACCCTTTAACAACATAACAGCCCCGCTGGCTGCAAAGCCATCCATGGAGGGGGCTGTGGCCACGATCATACTTGGAATATCATGTTCATAAGCCACATATTTGCTCAGGTCGTTCATCACGCCGCCGCCCACGCCGATCACCAGCTGTGCGCCGTCTTTGATAAAGGAGTCCGCATAGGCTATGGACTTCTCATCCGGGACCACAACCTCAGTCTGGTCAAAATAAGCCTCATCCACGGTAACCCCATCTGCCTTAAGCAGGTCGATCACCTTAGCACCGCATAAGGGTCTGGTATTGCCATCAGACAGGACGCAGACATGTGTGATGCCATCCTCCCTAAGCAGGCCCGGGATCTGCTCAAGCACTCCCCTGCCCACCAGCAGATGCTTGGTATCACATTGGTGGGTTCTGCCGCACTCACAATCAAATGTACCTTTTTTCAAGAGTTCCTGTACATCCATATCATCAGCCTCCCCTTTCATCATAGATAATCACTAAGTGATTTCAAAGTCTGTACCGTTATCAGTTACAGATAATCACAGCTATAATTCTGTATAATCTTCAATTTCCAGCCTGGTTTTGATCTGCAGCAGCCGGGCCTCCTCCTGGTAAACATTCTCCAGGGAATGGATATCTCCGGCCTCCAGATAAACCATCTGGCCGCTTTCCAAAGTGTACCTGCAGTCATCCACAATGATATCTATTCTGCCGCCAAGTACAAAAAAGACTTCATTGATAATACGATGAACATGCCTTCTTTCTATCTGACCCCTGTCGAAGCATATCAGGGAGATCGTGTAACCTCCCTCCGCCGATAATAGTTCCTGCTTTGACTGGTCCATATTCAATTCAGAAATCTTTCTATCCCAGATTTTCACAAAGAGTCACCTCAGATTTGCTGCTTATGAATTAATTATAACTTGAAGATATATTTATGCACAGAGTGAAATAAATTTCAATAGGATAAATTGCGGCTTTTAAAAGAAAATATATTGTTAAAATTGTAACATTTGCACAAGAAATTCGGCTGTCCCGGGGGATATCCATCCTGGATTATATTAAGTAATGCTTACGCGGATTATTTTTTTATACGAAGAAAGTCTTATATATGATACCATTTTTTATTTCTTATGAAACTTCAAAAACCAACTCTTCCCACACTGACAATGCAAACTTCTTTTTACGGAGAGCATACTCTCTTTTTAATTTTTTCCCGCAATAATCAGGTAGAGCTAATATGAAAAGACCCGGAAAAAACCGGGTCCTCGAATAACACTTACATATAATACAATTTTTTCGCCAGCTCATAATCACAGTAGATCACATCGGCATAACCGCCATTGATGACAGCCTGCAGAGCCTTCACCTTCTCCACTCCGGACAGGAGGGCTATCTTGCAGGGAATCTTCCTGTAGATATCCAGGTCAATGGACAGGGTTCTCTTCCTGATCTCACTGTCGATTTCCTCCCCCTGCCTGTTGACATAATGCAGCATGATGTCTGCCGCCACATCCTTCTCCTGAATCTCCTTAAACTCCTCCGGAGAAATGTAGTCAGTGATGGGTGGTGTCAGAGGCGATGTCATGACCCTTCCCCAGCATCCCGCACCGATGACAGACAGATCGATCTTCTCAAATATCCTCTGAAGTTTCTTATAATTGACATCTTCATAGTAATCCCTCAGGGCTTCTTCCGAGGGAAAATAACCCGACTGACCGAAAATGTACTGCTTGCCTCCGAGGGACATGGCGGCCCGCTTTACCAGCTCGTCCACATCATACTCATCCCCGCATCTGGAAATCTCCCCGTGCAGAGTCACAACAGAGATATTCTTCTTCTGGCAGGGGTTCAGGGTCTGAATCATATAATGGATGGTACCGCCCCAGGCGACACCCAGGGTCTGGTTATCCTGAAGCATCCTCTGCACATGCCTGGCTCCCTCAATGGCAACCGTCATCTTATGATTCTTCTCATAATCCTTAAGAACAGGCACGACATAGATCTTAATCCCGGGATAGATGGCAGAAAACTCCTTCTGCAGCTTCAGACAGTCCAGATAAGGCTCTCTGATGGAAACAGACAGCATATTGTTCTTCTCTGCACTCTTAAGAAGCCTGGAGACAGTGGGCTTGGACAGATTCAGCCTGGCCGCAATCTTCTGCTGGGTCATGCCGCTTAGATAATACATCTCCAGTATCTCATTCATCAGACAGACTGACTGGCTGTATACAACCTTATCCATAGAATCCTGCCCCCCTGTTATATATTAAACCCCATCTACGAGCGAAAACTTTACTCATAATTATATAGGATTCTGAATAGTACGTCAATCTGTCCCTTTTATCCTCAGAGACGAAAAACAGCTGCAAGGCATCCTAACGGATACCCTGCAGCTGTTCATACTGTCAGCTAAAATCTATGATGTCATGATAAGTTATACAAACAGGCTAATCAAAAATTCTCAAATCAGACTTAAGATCATCCCTTAAGATCGAAGATCTTACCCTGGTCTTCGCCATAGATGCCCCATGCATCGATAGCAGCCTTAAGTTCCGGATACTTGCCGGACTCAGCAGCAGCTCTTAAATCCTGACCCTCCATAACAGCGTCGATACCCTGGCGGAATGCCTTGGCACCGGCGGTGGATCCCATGGGATGTCCGTGAACAGCTCCGCCGGCTGCGATCATGACGTCAGTACCGAACTTGTCGATGATATCCTGGATGTGGCCCTGTGTGGTTCCACCGCCCGGCATCGGCATGATTGGCTTAATGTGGCCGAATGGCTGAAGCATCTTATATCCGCCATAGATGAAAGCGTCTTCCATCATCGGGAACTTACCGTATGGAGAAAGGGCGATAACCATATCCATACCAGCCATTCTCGGGAAGATAGCTCCGATCAGGTTCAGGCTTACGCCGGACCATGGAGACTCATAAACAGCACCTGTGTAATCGGAATGTGCCAGCAGCGGAACATTGATATCCGGATCCTCTGCGATCATGCGGCAGGCATCCAGTCCGATACTGTTGTAGTTAAGCAGAAGTGCATTACCGCCGTTCTCGATAACGGTCATGGCGTTCTTCTTCAGGTTCTCTGTTCTGTCTGTGATGTTGAATGCATATAAGGTCTTCTCGCCTTTGATCTTGTCTGCTTCCTTCACTGCCGGCATAACAGCCTTAACACGGTCTTCCAGCGGGCAGTATGGAGGATTGGCAACAAGCTCATCATCCTTGATGACATCGATTCCGCCTAAAGCTGCATCATATGCGAACTTTGCGGTTGCCTGAGGATCAAGACCGGTACATGGCTTAATCATGTTGTTAAGAAGCGGTCTGTCCTGTACGCCTAAGAGATCACGAAGGCCCTGAACACCAAACTTGGGACCCTGGAAGTTCTTAAGATAGGTCTCCGGGAACTCAAGGTCAAGAAGCTTAACCTCTCCTGAACTGGAGATGTTGCCGATTACGGTGGAAAGCATCATGGAGAAGGATGGTCCGAAGTTCCATGCCGGGAAGGCGATACGGATGATGAAGTGTCTCTTCTTCACATCCTCAGGAATGCGTACGGAATAGGTAGGTGTCTCATAGATACCAACAACTCGTGCGATACTTCTCTCACGAACTTCCTCTGTCTCACCGGGAACCTTAACCCAGGTACCGCAGCTCTGCTCGATACCAAGAGCTACTGCAAACTTTAAAGCGTTGGTGTCAAGGGGTGTTGCACAATAATAAGTTGCAATGACAAAATGGTCTTTCTGAAGACTTTCCGGGTACTGAACTGCAATAGGATCTACAAACATAATTTCCCTCCTGTGATTTGTTGCACTTTATCGGGTTTCCACCTCTGCGATGAGAGGTTATTTTCTTTATGATGCCATTATAAACTCAGAAATCGAAAAAGAAAATATAGAAAATTATTTCACTAAAAAAACCACGGCATCTTAAAGATTCTTCTCAGGTCAGGTCAACCACGGCATCTGCCAGGTCTTTATCTATAATCAGCACATCCACCAGGTCACCATTTAAGAGGGACATGATGGCATGAGCCTTGGCCTTTCCGGAGGCCACCACGATCCTGGTGGGAATCTTCTTATAGACATCAACAGGAATCGAAACTGTTCGATCTGATATTGATGTATGACACTCCTCCCCCTGTTCATTAAAAAAGCGGAGCAGAAAATCACAGGCCGGTTTCTGGGCCATCACCTCATCGAGCTCTTCCTTGTTCAGGAAATCGGAGGTAACCAGGGGGGAATCAAACTCTGGAAAGATGGAGCCGACCCCGCTGACAGAGATATCAATCTTGCTGTACATTTTCTGCAGCTTCTGATATTCCGGGCTGGAAAGAACCTTCTCATGCTCCTCAGGGGAGGTGGAGAGACCCGGAGCAGCGGTAACCAGGGTAGACCCTCCGAAGGACATGGCCGCCCGGCGGACCAGGGACTTGGCCTGGAACTTCTTGACGCTGTGCTCGATACTGCCATGCATGGTGATGATGCTGGCCGGAACCTTTCTGCAGGGATTTAAGTACTGGATCAGGTGATACATAGTCCCTCCCCAGTTCAGTCCGATGATATCCCCGTCATTGATGATCCTCTGTATGTATCTGGCACCCTCCAGGGCAACCAGCTTCTTCACTCTTTCCTTATCCTCCCTGTACTGTTCAGGCACAGGCACCACGATAGCGCATTTTAAGCCGAACTGGTCTGCAAGCTCCTCTTCCATCTGGCAGCAGCTTAAATATGGCTCCGTGATGTGGAACTCGATGATTCCTTCTTCCCTGGCCCTGCGCAGCAGCCTGGACAATGTGGCAGGGGACAGGCCCACACTCTCAGCAATTTCCGTGCGCTTCTTTCCTAATACATAGTATTGGTAGGCCACAGCACTGACGATACAGGTTGACTGACTGTATACTTCGCCCTTCATCCTTTATCATAACCTCCTCTTATCTCAGTAACTATATCTTTACATTCATTTCTCAGTATCTGCATCTTTCTATATAATCCATACCTTTTATTGTAACTCATTTTATGGCAAAAAAAATATTGAAATTAATTTCAGTAAAATATCATTGACATTTTCCTTTGCAGGTGGAATAGTAAGATGCAAAGGCAGATGGAAGATTGTATCTCCCATCTGATATATTTTCAAGGAGGACAACAAAAACATGGCAGATAAAATCATCGCCGTGGCCGCAGGCCACGAAATCACGGAAAAAGAGTTTAACGAATTCCTGACCAGAATCCCGGCTCAGCAGCAGCAATATGTTAAGACAGCTGAGGGACGGCAGCAGGCTCTTATCCAGTATGCCAACTATTTTCTGTTTGAGAAGCTGGGTGAGGAAAAGGGATATGATACCACGGAGGAATTCCAGGAGATTCTTGCAGGGGCCAGAAGGGACCTGCTCAGCCAGTATGCCCTGACCCAGGCAGTCAAGGACATCACTGCTTCCTTAGAGGAGTGTCGGAGCTATTATGAGCAGAATCCTTCCCAGTTCCAGACCGGCGGCCAGGCGAAGGCCCATCACATCCTGACCGATACAAAAGAGGCATCTTTGGCTGCCCTGGAGGAGATCAAGGACGGAAAAAGCTTTGAGGATGTGGCCAAAGAGAAATCCACCTGCCCTTCTTCTGCCAAGGGCGGTGACCTGGGCAGCTTCGGCCGGGGCCAGATGGTAAAAGAGTTCGACGAGGCAGTCTTTAACGACCCGGAAATCGGCCAGATCATGGGGCCGGTGAAAACCCAGTTCGGCTGGCACCTGATCCGTGTAGATGAATTAACACCGGCAGGTACCGCCCCATTTGAGAATGTGGCAGAGCAGATTGGCCAGAAGCTGGTTCAGGACAAACAGAACAAGGTCTATATGGCTGAGAGAGCCCGGCTGATCGAGAAGTTCGGCCTGGAGTTCCGGTAAGTCGGATTACCATACCCGGCTCAGACAGCCGGAGCCTTCCGGGATTGCGGGCGGCTTCTGAACAGCACACAGAAAAGAATCACTAAGAATCATAATTTTATCCCTTTATTTTTATGTAAAAAGAGGGTATAATAATTTCAATAATATTTATTTAGGAGGTACAATTATTATGGCTTTAGTATCAGCAAAAGAAATGTTACAGAAGGCAAAAGCAGGACATTACGCAGTAGGTGCCTTCAATATCAACAACCTGGAGTGGACAAAGGCTATCCTTTTAACTGCTGAAGAGCAGAGATCGCCTGTTATGCTTGCTGTTTCCGAGGGCGCAGGCAAATACATGGCCGGCTATAAGACTGTTGTGGGCATGGTAAACGGTATGCTCGAGGAGCTTAAGATTACCGTTCCTGTTGCTCTTCATCTTGACCACGGTTCCTATGCAGGAGCCAAGGCTTGTATCGAGGCTGGTTTCTCCAGCATCATGTTTGACGGCTCCTCCCTTCCATTTGAAGAGAATGTGGAGAAGACCAAAGAGTTAGTAGCTATCTGCGAAGAGAAGGGTATGTCCATCGAGGCAGAAGTTGGTTCCATCGGCGGAGAAGAAGATGGCGTCATCGGTATGGGCGAGTGCGCAGATCCTCAGGAGTGCAAGAAGATTGCTGACCTGGGAATCACCATGCTGGCAGCAGGTATCGGCAATATCCACGGCAAGTATCCGGCAAACTGGAAGGGACTGCAGTTTGATGTATTAGACGCCATCCAGCAGCTGACCGGAGATATGCCTCTGGTACTGCACGGCGGCACAGGACTTCCGGATGACATGGTTAAGAAGGCCATCAACCTTGGTGTTTCCAAGATCAACGTTAACACAGAGTGCCAGCTGGTATTTGCCGAAGCTACCCGCAAGTACATCGAGGAAGGTAAGGATCAGCAGGGTAAGGGCTATGACCCGCGTAAGCTTTTAGCTCCTGGTTTCGAAGCCATCAAGGCTAAAGTAAAAGAAAAGATGGAAGTATTCGGTTCTATCGGCAAGGCTGACTGAAATAAGGCGAATATCTTTTGACTGACATGAGTCCCCTGTGATATCATATTACAGGGGATTATTGCTATACTCTTTTTGTTAATGGCAGTATGGCAGCAGCAAGATGTGACCAATATCAAAAAGGGGGAAAAGTATGAGATTGAAACTGCTAAGACAGCTTGTTTCCATGAGTCTGGCCGTCCTCATGGCCGTGTCCTTTCTTCCGGCCCGGCTGCAGGCAGCAAGTCCTGCGGTTCTGAAAGAATCAGGCACGATCCAGGATGAGAAGGGTGAAATCAGGATATCGAATTACATTTATAAGAAGTCCGGGGATAACTTTATTCTCTATACACCGGAGGGAAAAGAGATAAAGGATATCAGCGCGCAGGATGTCACAGTGGAAGCCCATGGTTTCTATATGCTGAAAAGAAAGGGAAATCCTTTGACTGAGACTGCATTGGTTTCTAAGGAGGGAAAGATTCTTATCCCCTATGCCCAGGCTATATACACTCGTTTAAATGACCGCTTCTGGACATCTACTGTGGCTTTAAAAGAAACCAAAAACAAGGAAGAAGCCATGATATATGGGACCGATAAGTCTTTTTCAATATCACCGGATAAAGATGATACTCTCTATACCGGAAAGATGACCGTCTACGATGTCATCACGGGAAAAGAGGTTCCAGGTATAGAGATCACCAGTCCCAAAGGAAAAATTGATGCCCTTGGTGACACATTGTATGTAAGAGATGATAATGGCAATTACAAAATCTATGACAAGGACGGAAAGGTGCTTGTGGATGATGCCTCTTCCTACAGCATTAAGGGAGGTTTTTACTCTGTCAGCAGCGGAAGCACGACCGATATTCTGGACAGCAGCTTAAAGAAGCTCTTTTCCACGGATAAATCTCTCCGCGGTGTTTCCCAGGGATCGGATTATCTATACTACACTACAGATTCTGATCTTCCGGTTCTGATGGATAAAACCGGTAAAGAACTCTTTACGGCACAGAAGAGAGGGGGATTCGAAGGAGTATCTGCAAGCGCTGCACGCGAAGGAGATATCCCCGAAGATGTTCTTGTATATTACGATGCCGGCGGAGATGACTATATACGCGGCCTGATCAAGCCTGACGGCACTGAGATCAGCAAATGTATCTATTCCTCCATCTCCTGGCTGGGCAGCGGCTATTTTGAAGGCCGCCGAAAAGAAGGAGAAGATACAGTCTATGATGTTTTTGACATAAAGGGCACCCTCTGGGCTCAGGGTCTTAAGGGAAATTTTGACAGCACTAATATGTGTGCCTACGAGTTAGATGCCAACTCAGGCAGAAACTATTATGTCTTCGATAAAAAGAATTATACTTTAAAGTTTGACCAGGCCGGCCCAATCGGCTTTGGACTGCTCAAAGCTTATGATGACAAAACCGATTCCTATGGGCTCTTTGATACCATCACCGGCAAACAGCTTCTGAAATATGAATATAAGGATATTACCTGTATTGATGATAAAGTATATGCTTTTAAGGATGGCGAAAAGGCTATTACTATCTTTGATGTAAGCAGATAAAGAAGAAAATGTCCAGGCATCGGCGAGACGCAGGAACATTTTAAAGTCGTGACAGAGTTTCGCAATTAACTAATTTATACCCTATACGAAAGGAGACTAACAAGATGTACCAGGATGAATACAAACGCTGGCTTGCAGCAGATCTTGAGGACTGTGACCTAAAGCCGGAGCTGATGAAGATTGAAGGCAATGATGATGAGATTGCAGATCGCTTTGCTGTTTCATTGAAGTTCGGAACCGCAGGTCTTAGAGGTGTGCTGGGGGCAGGTACCAACCGGATGAACATCTATGTGGTACGCCAGGCTACCCAGGGACTTGCCAACTGGGTAAAGACCCAGGGGGGCAGCCAGACCGTGGCCATCGCCTATGACAGCCGCTTAAAGAGTGATGTATTTGCCAAGACCGCTGCCGGCGTTCTTGCCGCCAACGGGATCAATGTCCGGATCTACGATGCCCTGATGCCTGTTCCGGCCTTATCCTTTGCCACCCGCTACTACAACTGCAACGCCGGCATCATGGTAACTGCATCCCACAATCCGGCTAAGTATAACGGCTACAAGGCTTATGGCCCGGATGGATGCCAGATGACAGATGCTGCCGCCGCCATCGTCTATGATGAGATCCAGAAGACAGATGTACTCACCGGAGCCAAATTCATGTCCTTTGCCAAGGCAGTGAACGAAGGTATCATCAAGTATGTGGATGATGAGTGTAAGGAAGGCCTCTATGCCGCCATCGAAGCCTGCCAGGTTCGCCCGGGTCTTGCTAAGACTGCAGGTCTTCAACTGGTTTACAGCCCCTTAAACGGTACCGGCCTGGTTCCGGTAACCACCGTATTAAAACATATGGGCATCGAGGATATCACCATCGTTGCCGATCAGGAATATCCAAACGGCTACTTTACCACATGCTCCTATCCCAATCCGGAGATTTTCGACGCCTTAAAGCTGGGTCTGGAATGTGCCAAAGAGACTGGTGCAGACCTCATGCTTGCAACAGACCCTGACGCAGACCGGGTAGGTATTGCCATGAAGTGTGAGGATGGTTCCTATGAGCTGGTAAGCGGCAATGAGATGGGCGCCCTCCTGCTGGATTACATCTGTGCAGGCCGTATAGAAAAGGGTACTCTTCCCGAGAAGCCCGTTGCAGTAAAATCCATCGTATCCACTCCCCTGGCTGATGCCATTGCAGACCACTATGGCGTAGAGATGCGCAATGTCTTAACCGGCTTTAAGTGGATCGGCGATCAGATTGCCGGCCTTGAGGCAGATGGTGAGGTTGAACGCTTCATCTTCGGCTTTGAGGAGAGCTACGGATACCTGGCAGGACCATATGTAAGGGATAAGGACGCCATCGTTGGCTCCATGCTGATCTGTGAGATGGCCGCCTACTACAGAAGCATCGGCAGCTCCATCAAGCAGCGCTTAGAGGAGATCTACACAGAGTACGGCCGCTACCTTAACAAGGTAGACAGCTTCGAGTTCCCGGGACTGACCGGCATGGACAAGATGGCCGGCATCATGGACTCTCTCCGCAATGACCCGCCCGCTGCATTCGGTCCTTATAAGGTAACCGGTTCCATCGACTACAAGGACAGCCAGGCTACCGGACTTCCCGCTTCCAACGTATTAAGGTATAACCTGGAAGGCGGCGCATCCGTAATCGTTCGTCCATCCGGAACAGAGCCCAAGATCAAGACCTACTTTACCACACTGGGTAAGGATCTTGATGAGGCTCAGGCCCAGAAGGATGAGCTGGCCGCTGCACTGGCTCCTCTGTTTGCTTAGTATATATTTTATCAATAGAAAAGGGGGCTGATTTCTCAGCCCCCTAAAGCCGTCATAACGAATACTTCTCCCCTCTCCGGTTGACCTCCAGCATAGCCTCATAAACCATCTCCGGTGTCACCTTCATAGGCTCGTTTTTCGTATGGCCTGCCGGGTCTCCAGCTACCTTTGCTGCCGTCATCAGCTTGTCCGTGTCATCAGGAGTCAGCCCGATCTCCTTTAAAGTGATGGGTAGTCCCACGCTGTGGCAGAAATCAAAGACTTCTTTTATCAGCTCCTCATCCTTTCCCTCCATGATCAACTGACATAAGGTTCCGAAGGCCACTTTCTCCCCATGATAGTAAGCATCACAGTCCTTGACATGGGTAAGACCCTTGTTGATGGCGTGGGCAGAAGCCAGGCCGCCACTCTCAAAACCCAGGCCCGAAAGTAGGGTATTGACCTCAACAATCCGCTCCACAGCCAGACTGCAATCGCCATTCATGGCATCCTTCTTTGCCTGGGCTCCAAACTCTATCAGAGTATTGTAGCAGGCCCGGGCAAGGGAAGCTCCTGCCACGGTGGTATAGCCGCCCGCCGGATTCTTCGAGTTGGTGCTGAGACATGCTTCAGTCTCAAAGCGGGTTGCCAGGGCATCTCCCATTCCGGAAACCAGAAGTCTTACGGGAGCTTTTCCAATCACCTCTGCATCCACAAGAACCAGCTCCGGATTCCTGGGCAGCTGATAAGTCTTAAGGGAGACTCCCTCTTCAGAGTATAATACAGCTCTTCCCGGGGTCGGAGCATCCGTTGCCGCAATCGTCGGGCATACAACAGTGGGCAGCTTACATCTTACGGCGACAAACTTACCGGTGTCCGTCACCTTGCCCCCTCCGATTCCGATCACATAATCACAGCCATGACTGTCGGCAGTCAGGGCCTGACGGTCAATCTCCTGCCTGGTAACCTCTCCCCCAAAGGTCTCCATAACAGGTTCAATACCCTGGTCTGCAAAGGATTTTCGGACCATATCCCCGAAGCGCTTCATGCCGCCTGCACTAAAGAGTATAAATGGTTTCTTTCCAATCGGGGCCGTGTATTCTGCAATATCTTTAAGAATTCCCTTGCCCTGGATATACTTACCCGGACTTACAAATACGTAGCTCATAAATAACCTCCAGCAATTATATTTTAAGTGAGACAAATTTGTGATTAAGTTTATTAATAATGGTAGAATCTGACATAATTAACATCAAGCTTATTTTGAATGACCCAAACTGAATGCAGCACAAACAATATACTGTTACAGAACCCGTCAGTCCGGCGCCAAAGCTGGACTTATATTATAAAAATAAGTATAATAAGGACATACAAAACATTTCCTGGTCAAATATACTACTGAAAGGAGCCCCAATGAAAATATACTTTGTACGCCACGGAGAAACTGACTGGAATGTAAAAAAGAAATTGCAGGGTCAGCTCAACATCCCCTTGAATGCTCTGGGCATCAGGCAGGCAGAGCTTGCCTCTGAGGGAATGAAGGATATTCCTTTTGACTGCATCTTCTCCAGTCCCCTGCAGCGCTCCTACATAACAGCACAGATTCTGAGGCGGGACAGGCCTGTTGAGATCATCAAGGATGATCTCTTAAAGGAAATCGACTTCGGTAAGGACAACGGCAGAAACTTCGGAAAGACGCTGAATGATCCGCATTTTGTCCGTTATCAGAGATACTTTAATGATCCGGCTCATTATCGCCCTGTCAAGGGCGGCGAGTCTTATCCCCATCTTTTAGGCCGGGCAGATACCTTCTACAAGGAACGTATTCTCCCTCTGGAGGGAAAGTATGAGACCATCCTGGTATCCTCCCACGCCACCCTCATTCGATGCTTCATCCTGAACCTGACCGGCAGACCCATCGATATGCTCTGGAAATCCACCTTTGGCAAGAACTGCTCCGCCGTCATTTTCGAATGCATCGATGGAAAAACCGAGATGATCTGTGAGAATAAATTATTCTATTCCGAGGATGACCTGTAGTACTTACCGGATACTATCAGAATCCCAGGTCTTCTCCAACCAGAACCACTTTAATTCTGCCGGGAACCCTGGAGAATCTTGTCACCAGCAGGTCTGCGCAGATGCAGTCCGGCTTTAAGCAGTTGCCGCAGCTGCCAGTCTTAGTACATGGCGTGTCACAGTTTAAGCGAAGAGCATTGGGCGGGGCGGCCTGATTGCGGACCCTGTCCATGGCTTCCCTCACATCCTTGGCCACCTTATTGAGGCTGACCACGATAATTACGTTCTCCGGCCCGAAGCAGAGGGCAGCTACCCGGTTGCCGACCCCGTCCACATTGACCAGCTCTCCATCTAAAGTCAGAGCGTTGGTGCTCATGAGATAATAGTCAGCCAGGGCAGCCTTGGAGAAAATTTCCCGTTTTTCCAGGGTTGTTTTTGCCTTGCCTCTGTCGATATAGTTATATTTGGCTCCGCCTTCCCCTTCCAGATAGGGGAGCAGGCCGATCTGCTTTAAGCTGGTAGACCCGCCTGCGGTGATGGTACATCCATCAGTAAAATAGGAACAGACCTTCTCGAAAGCTTCGGCCCCTGTCTCAACGTAGCAGGCTTCAAACTGACGGGCTTCCATCTTGCGGATCAGCTGGTCAGCTAAGAGTTTTCTTGATTTTAATATCGCATCTAACATGATAATATCCTCCTTTTGCTGATATAAGCACATTGTCCAAAAATCTGCATGGCTCTGCGTAGTAACAAATTGGACTAAATATACTATACACTAAGAATGCCCGCACCGCAATAAGCGGTGCGGGCATTCCCGTACATGTATGACATTAAGTATGAGAACTTACTTAACCTGCAATCCGATTTCGGATCTTCTAAGGCAATTACTCAGCCATCTTCTGGATCTTGGCAAGATCATCGAAGGTTCCGCCTTCGTTGATGGACTTATAAGCCTGTCTCCATGCATCGTAGATCACTTTATATTTCTCTACGTTCTCCGGAATCGGCTCATATCTCTTAACAACCTTAACCATGTTCTCTGCAGCTGTCTTCAGATCCGGATAAGCGCCTACGCCTACTGCAGCCATGATACCACAGCCGATACCGGTTCCTTCTTCTACTGCAACTGTCTCAACAGCCTTGTTGTAAACGTCTGCCTGAATCTGATTGAAGACATCACTTCTGGCAAGACCGCCTGTGGTACGAACTACGTCAAAGTCCTTAACGCCGGCATCAAGGATGGCATCGAACATATCCTTAAGGTCAAATACAACACCCTCAAGGGCAGCACGGATAAAGTCAGCCTTATCTGTTGCCATGGTCATACCAAGGAAGCAGCCGCGGGCATTAACATTGTTATTCGGTGTGGTTGCACCGGATAAGTAGTTGAGGAACATAACGCCGTGAGCACCGACACCTGCGGAATCAGCCAGTTCACTCATGAGATCATAGATGTCTCTTCCCTGCTCTGCAGCCTGTACAGCCAGAGATGTACACATTACCTGTTTTACCCACTTGTAAGCGGAGCCTGCATTGTTGGACAGACCCTCGATACACCACTGTCCTGCCGGTGTTCCCAGAACGTAGCACTTTCCATTGGGGTCACGGATGAAATCATCAGAGTTAACGATGGAAAGACCAGCGGTACCGCCGCAGGTATATCCAACTGTGGAGTCAACAACACCTGTACCCAGTGTACCACACTGCTGGTCGCCGGTACCCATAACCAGAGGAGTACCAACAGCAAGACCGGTCTTGGCTGCTACTTCTTCGGTAACGTGTCCGATGATCTCAAGAGACTTCTTAAGAGGAGCCAGCTTGTTGATATCAACGCCAAATACATCACAGAGCTCTTTCTTGTACTCGAAGTCATGCCCGTTCATCTGCATATATGGTGAGCAGGTCAGGTCATCATAATAATCATCTGCACCATAAGCCTTGGTCAGGAAGCCCTGCATGGTGTGGATATCTGTGGTCTTCTCATATGCTTCCGGGTTGTTCTTCATATACCAGAACAATCTTGCGGAGGGGTTGGCTGCATAGTTGGGCATACCGCAGTTATCATAGAGTTCCTTCTCCGGAATCTGCTCAGCTTCCCAGTCAAGCATCTCGCCGCCTCGAAGATCCTGCCAGATAGAAATCGGAACAGCAAAGCCGCCGTCTGCCGTACGCATTACCATGGTACTTCTGAACATACAGAAAGAGATACCGATGATGTCCTTAGGATCTCCATTCCACTGTTCGATGGCCATACGGGTTGTCGCATAGATATTCTCAATCATCTGAGGTCCGTCAATCTCTGCAAATCCATTCTTGTAATAGGTCAGGGGATTGTCCAGCTGTCCGATACCTACTGCATTACCCTGCAGGTCCATGATAACGGATTTTGCACTTGTGGTACCAAGGTCAACACCTAAGACATACTGTTTCTTTTCCATAGTGAATACCTCCTCTTAGTATTATGAGTTTTCGGGCGGCTATGGCCGCATATATAACAAAAACACAGGAATATGGGGTTATCCGTGTTTTTCAGTTCATCTTTATCTTCCCGACAAGCATCTCAGAGCCATGACCCTTCTTGGTGATCTCTGTCATATCTCTGCCAAGCTCCCTGGCAAGGATCTGCATCACCTTGGGGGTACAGAAGCCGCCCTGGCATCTGCCCATGCCTGCTCTTACCCGGCGCTTGACTCCATCTAAGGAGGTTGCACCCACCGGCCGGTTGATGGCATCCACGATCTCACCCTCTGTGATCATCTCACAGCGGCAGATGATCTGGCCGAATTCCGGCTTCTCCTTAATCAGGGCATTGCGCTCTTCCATAGTCATCTTTGCCAGCTTGACTACATTCTTCCGTTCCGGAATAAAGTCGGATTTTTCGCTAAGCTCCATCCTCTGGCTGATCAGGCCCACCAGGTACTCGGCAATGGCCGGGGCGCTGGTAAGACCGGGGGATTCGATTCCAGCCGCCTCAAAGAAGAGCGGTGCTTCCGGCAATTCCTTCACGATAAAGTCATGGCCATCTTCATGGGCACGAAGACCGGCAAAGGAAGTGATAATCTTACTGGCAGGAAGCTTAACCTCATTGATCAGATGGTGCTCCATCTCGTGAAGTAAGCTGTCCAGGTACTCCCGGGTAGTATTTACTCCCTCCTTATCCTCGATATCATAGGAGGTGGGCCCAACATAGAGGTTGCCGTGTATGGTCGGTGCCGTGAGGACACCCTTGCCCATCTTACCCGGCAGCACCATGATGGTTGCCTTAAAGGTTTCACCGTAAGGCTTATCCAGGAGCAGGTACTCTCCCTTTCGGGGAGTGATATGTATCTTATCGCTGCTCATCATATTGTGGAATTCATCGGCATAGAGACCGGCAGCATTCACCACCGCCCTGGTCTCGAAATTCCCCTTGGTCGTCTCGAGGATGTAATGATCCTCTTTACGGATGATGTTGGTTACCTTTGTCTCAAACCTGAACTCCACTCCGTTGATGGCAGCACTCTCAGCAAATGCAATGGTATACTGCATGGGGCAGGTATAACCGGCAGTGGGTGCATATAGGGCAGCTACCACATTCTGCGACAGGTTGGGTTCCATCTCCAGGACCTCATCCTTCTCCAGGATCCTGAGGTCAGGCACTCCGTTCTCCACTCCCTGTTCATAGAGGGTATCCAGCTTATATCTCTCCTCCGGGTCAATACATACCACCATGGCCCCTGTCCAGTGGGCCGGATAATCCAGGACATCAGCAAGTTCATGAACCAGTTCATTACCCCGGACATTCATCCTGGCCATCATGGTTCCGGGCTTGGGGTCATATCCTGCATGAAATGCTCCCCCGTTCACCTTGGAGGTGCCGGACGCCACATCGTCCCCCTTCTCCAGCAGGCATACATTGGCCTTGTAACGCGATAGTTCTCTGGCTATGGTACATCCGGAGATTCCTCCTCCGATAATCATTACATCATACATAAGAAATCCTCATTTCTCTGTGATCCTCTATACAGGAGAGAGTCTTCTTTGATCTGACAAAAACTCCCATGCCGGGGGCGCCCCGACTATAGACAATTCACATATTAAACCATGTAACAAACTAATATATTTGTGCACAAAGACCTATTAATAAATATTATATCTACATGTTTAGCTCATCACAATATAGAAATTTTTTTCAATATTAACCAAAGAATCAGGATAACCCCAATCTGACTATGGTTATTTTGTCTATTATTTAACATAATGACTGCCGTTTTTAGTGAAATATTTTTCTATATTTTCTTTTTTTATAAAAAATATTATGATATATAAGTAGGAATGGCATATTTCCTTTAATACCTGAAACATTCACAATAAGCAGCCATTCAAAACCTTATTTATGGGCATATTTGTAGAATCGCTGCTGCAAACTCATTATTATGGAGGTGGGGTTTATGTATGATGTGATCGTAATCGGCGGAGGAGTAACCGGAACCTGTATCGCCAGAGAGCTGTCCAGGTATGATATCAATCTTTGCCTGCTGGAAAAAGGCGATGATGTTGCATCCGGAACTTCCAAGGCAAACAGCGGTGTCATCCATTCCGGCTTCGACTGCAAACCGGGCACTCTGATGGCAAAGCTGAATGTACGAGGCAACGAGCTGATGTACAAGTATTCCAAGGAACTGGACTTCCCGACAAAGATGAATGGATCTCTGGTTGTCTGTACTGTGGAAGCAGAGAGAGGCAAGCTGGACGTTCTTCTGGATCAGGGGATCAAGAACGGTGTTCCCGGAGTCCGTATCGTGGAGAGAGATGAGCTTCTTGAGATGGAGCCCAATCTGACACCTAATGCGGTGGCAGCTCTCTATGCACCGACCGGCGGTGTAATCTGTCCCTTCAACCTGGCCATCGCCATGGGTGAGAACGCTGCAGTGAATGGCTGCGAATTCAAGTTCGAGACCAAGGTTACCGGAATCGTGAAGAAAGACGACCACTATGAAGTGGAAACCAGCAAGGGAACCTTTGAGTCGAAGATCGTTGTCAATGCAGCCGGTGTTTATGCAGATGAACTGCATAACATGGTAAGCGAGAACAAGATCAAGATCATCGCCCGTAAGGGAGAGTACCTGCTCCTGGATAAGGAACTGGGTAATTATTTCACAAAGACTGTATTTACACTTCCCGGCAAGATGGGTAAGGGTGTCTTAACTGCCCCCACCATCCATGGAAACCTTTACGTAGGCCCGACTGCAACAGATGTGGAGGACAAGGAATCCACCAACACCACCCAGGAGATCCTGGATGACCTGGTTTACAAGGCACAGCACTCACATCTTACCAAGGATGTCCTTCCCATGAACAAGGTTATCACTTCCTTCTCCGGACTCCGTGCTCACTGGGAGAATCACGAATTTATCGTAGAGGAAGTTGCAGACTCCCCGGGATTCTTTGATGCAGCCGGCATCGAGTCCCCAGGTCTTACCAGCTCCCCTGCAATCGGTGAGATGATGGCAGGATTGATTGAGGATAAGTATCATTTCCCGAAAAAGGAGAACTTCATTGACACCAGAAAGGGCGTTGTCCGCACAGAGGGACTCTCCATCGAGGAGAGAAATGAACTGATCAAGAAGAATCCGCAGTATGGACAGATTGTATGCCGCTGCGAAATGATCACGGAAGCCGAGATTGTGGATGCCATCAACCGTCCCATCGGCGCAACCTCTTTAGATGGCATCAAGCGCAGAACCCGTCAGGGTACCGGCCGATGCCAGGCCGGATTCTGTACCCCGAAGACCATGGAGATCCTTTCAAGAGAGACCGGCATCCCGATGGAGCAGATCACCAAGAAGGGAACAGGCTCCAACATGCTTACCGGCAAGATCAAAGAGAACTGATGCAAAGGGGGAAGAATAATTATGAAATCTTATGATGTTGTAATCGTAGGTGGAGGTCCTGCCGGCTTAGCTGCCGCTATCGCTGCCAAAAAAGAAGGCATAGACTCCATCGTGATGATAGAGAGAGATGACCGCTTAGGCGGCATCTTAAACCAGTGTATCCACAACGGCTTCGGTCTGCATACCTTTAAGGAGGAGCTTACCGGACCGGAATATGCCCAGCGCTTTATCGATCAGGCAAAAGAGCTTGATATCGAATATAAACTGCACACCATGGTCATGGATATCAGCAAGGATAAGGTTGTGACCGTGATGAACAGAGAAGAGGGAATGTACCAGATCCAGGCCAAGGCTGTTGTTCTGGCCATGGGATGCCGGGAGCGTCCTCGTGGAGCCCTGAACATTCCGGGTTACCGTCCCGCAGGTATCTATTCTGCCGGTACCGCTCAGAGACTGGTCAACATGGAAGGCTACATGCCCGGCCAGAAGGTTGTCATCCTGGGTTCCGGAGATATCGGCCTGATCATGGCAAGGCGTATGACATTTGAGGGTGCGGATGTACAGGTTGTAGCTGAGGTTATGCCCTACTCCGGCGGTCTGAAGAGAAATATCGTTCAGTGTCTTGATGACTTCGACATCCCGCTGAAGCTATCCCATACCGTAATCGATATCGAGGGCAGAGACCGTCTTACCGGCGTGACCATCGCCGAGGTAGGTCCGGACAGGAAGCCGGTTCCCGGAACCGAAGAACACTATGACTGTGATACCCTCCTGCTTTCCGTAGGTCTGATTCCCGAAAACGAGCTCAGCAAGCAGGCTGAGGTAGAGTTAAGTCCGGTTACCAACGGTCCTCTGGTTGACGAGAGCCTTGAGACCAATATCGAAGGTATCTTTGCCTGCGGTAATGTTCTGCATGTACATGACCTGGTTGACTATGTATCCGAGGAAGCAACCACAGCAGGCAAAAACGCCGCAAAATATGTGAAGGAAAGATACGGCAAGGATGCAGCCAAGGACGATAAGGTAATCAAGGTTAATGCCACAAACGGCGCCAGATATACCGTACCCACCACCATCCATCTTAATAACATGACAGACCTTCTCACCGTAAGATTCCGTGTGGGCGATGTCTTCAAGAACAGCTATATCAGCGTGTACTTCAACGATGAGCGCAAGCAGCACAGGAAAAAACAGGTTATGGCACCAGGTGAGATGGAGCAGATCATCCTGAAGAAGAAAGATCTTGAGGCATTTGAAGGACTTGAGACAATCACAGTGAAGATTGAAAGTGAATAGGAGGATATGATTTCATGGAAAAGAAAAATTTAACCTGCATCCGCTGTCCTCTGGGCTGCCAGATCACGGTAACCCTGGAAGACGGTCAGGTAACTGATGTTACAGGCAATACCTGCCCGCGAGGAGATGAGTATGCCAGAAAAGAAGTGCTCAATCCTACCAGAGTGGTCACATCCATTGTCCGGGTTGAAGGCGGCATTCTTCCGGTTCTGTCCGTCAAGACCAAGGATGACATACCAAAGGGTAAGATTTTTGATGTGCTTGAGCAGATCAAACCCATTATTGTAAAAGCACCGGTTGCTATCGGCGATGTGATTCTCGCAGATGCTGCAGGCACAGGAGTAGATATTGTGGCCTCCAAGAATATCGAGGCAGTGTCATAAAAAGCGGGGGATTATTCCCCCGTTTTTTACTCATCCGCAATAAAGAGCACACCCAGAGTCCCCGGGCCGCAATGGGTGGAAATCACACCGCCGGCTCTGGTCACAAGTACTTCATCAAAAACCTGCAGCTCTTCCACATATCCTTTTATTTTAGATACAAGCTCCTCCGAACAGCCGGAGTGGGTAACAAATACCCTGTCCTTCTTTGCGCTCAGAAGATCGTCTTTTAAAGAACCCGCATATTTTTCAATCACCTTATCCATCTTGCCGCGGAACTTCTTCCCCACATGCATGGCGCCATCTTCCACAATGATCTCCGGGTGAAGCTTGAGGGCAGAACCTGCCAGGGCTGCCACAGAACCGCAGCGGCCTCCTCTGTGCAGATAAACCATGGTGTCCACCACGAAGCTGGTACGAACCTCAGGTATCAGGTCTTCAATCCTGGTCCTGATCTCCTCTGCCGTTTTCCCTTCCTTTGCCATGATTGCTGCTTCCACAATCAGGAGGCCTATCCCGGTAGAGAGGTTCTTCGAATTGATCACGGTTACCCTGTCCTCGGCATCAAGTTCCTCTGCTGTAAGTCTCATGACATTACCTGAAGTGGACATGGATTCAGAGATACAGAAACAAATCAGCTCATCTCCCTGATCCAGATAGGGCTTCATCACCTTTATTGCACTGTCGATGGATGGCGCCGATGTCTTGGGCACCTGCCCGGTCTGATCGGACCAGGCATAGATCTCATCCGGCGTGATGCCGATACCATCTTCATATTCCTTCTCACCCATAAGGATGTGAAGGGGAAGAATGGTCACGTCGTATCGCTCTAACAGCTCGGGGGAGAGATCACATGTACTGTCTGAAATTATTCTTATCATCACTATCGCCTGCTTTCTATTATTATTTTTTCCCCATTAATCCCTTCTTGATTTCATTCAGAACATCCACCATCAGGTGTTCATCCATATCCACACCGATATAGTCTCCCAATTGGCGTACTCCCTGATGACAGCTCTCAGGCACAACGGAAAGGCCTGCAATCTTCAGAGCATTATAGTCATTCATATTATCGCCCATATAGATAATATCACTTAATTCTACATGACATATCTCAGCCAATGCCTGGAGGGCAGCCCCTTTATCCGAATTAGCCCCTGTAAATTCCAGGAGAGTAGGCAGAGATACATTACCTGGGAAGAGAGTTCCGACTTCCGGATCACAGTTGTCATGAATATATGCCATCACTTTCGCAATTTCCTCCGGGGAGCCCGGTGTGACAAACTTGAGGATAGGGTCTGTGACATCCTCCAGTTTACAGTTGATTCTGGAAGGCTTGCAGCCTTCGATGCCGCTCAGCCAGTCTGACCACTTGTTATGGTGCAGCACGCAATGCTCTCTGGCAGTATATACCGTCCAGGCTGTCTCCGGAAAATGCAGCTGCAGGTCCAGAAGAAGATCTCGCACTGTCTCCTCCATGGGCATGGTCCAGACCACCTTGCCCTCATTAAAATCGTAGATAGAGCCGCCATTATGAAGGATAGATGGTGTGTTCATGGGAACCTTCAGCCACTCTGTGGAAGCAACCACACGGCCGCTGCACACGGCAAAGCGTCCTCCCATATCCACAAATTCCTGCATTGCCTCCCGGTTCTCCTGGCTGATGTCATTCTCCCTGTTCATCAGGGTTCCGTCAAGGTCTGAAACCAGCAGGATCTTTGACAGGTCTCCTCTCTCTCTTACAAAATCAGATATGCTACTCATAGGTCGATTCCTCCCTGTTATGTCTCAGTCGACTTCCTGTCTCTTATTTCAGGCGTACTCGCCTTTATGATTATGCGTTATGCGCCTGTTGTGCAAGCTATATATCGCTCATTCCCTGCACAATACTTACAGCATGTATTTTTCTATGACATGAAGAACTCCTTCTTCATCATTAGTAAGTGTCACATAATCTGCAGCTGCTTTGACCTCAGGCAGGGCATTACCCATGGCAACTCCCAGGCCGGCATAGCGAATCATGGGGATATCATTGCCGGAATCCCCGCAGCAGATAACCTGATTCGAAGTGAAGCCTAAACTCTCTACCAGCATCTGCAGGGAATACCCTTTATCGATCCCTTTGGGCATAACTTCTCCAAAATAAGGGTCTGAAGTAAAGAGATTCAGAGAAGCACCAAACTTATCCTTCAGCTTTACCATAATCTCGGAAATATAGACAGGATCTCCGCAGGCCACAACTTTATTCAGCGAAAGCCCGGCGGTCTCTTCTGCAAAGTGATCCGTCTCTCTCACAGCCATCCTGGACCCGAAAGCTTCCAGCTCAACATACTGATTGGTCCTTCTGCCAGTAATGATCGTATCCTGATGATATGTAATCAGGGCCACATCCTGATAAGAGCTGGTCACTTTATAGACTGATTCTGCCACCCCTCCGGGCAGTAAATAATCATGCAGAACTTCTCCGGTTCTGCAGCTTACTACCTGTCCGCCGTTAAAGCCCATCACATAACCGTCATATTGGTCAAGTTTCAGTTCCCTGGCAAGAGGCATCACGCCGTATATGGATCTGCCGGATACCAGGACAACCTTCTTTCCCTTTTCCATCAGCCGGAACAGAGCTCTTCTGGTATTCTCCGATATCTCCTTGTTGGAATCGGTCAATGTTCCATCCAGATCCAGGCCGATCAATTCATAACTCACCGCTGCCACCATCCTATCTCAATAAGAGAAAATCCCAGAGAATATCATTCTCCGGGACATATCCACTACCAGTCACGGCATCAATTTTGTTGTCGTTTGTCTGGTTATATTTTATCATATCTTTTTTGCAAAAGCAATATTGATGATCTATCGGCTCATCCAAATATAGCACAAAGAATCAGGACCGAGTTATACATTTTCAGGCAAATATGCCAGTTTACCCTCATATTCATTGGCAAATATGCTGATCTGCCTTCATATCCAGAGCAAATATCTCCTCCAGTTCCCTGGCCACACCATCCTCATTATTGGAGTATCTTGTCACATGGGAACAGACCGCCTTCACATCAGGATGGCCGTTTAACATGCAGTAGCTGTTGGGGAATCTTGATAACATATCAAAATCATTCAGGTAATCGCCGAACACGTACACATCCTTTTTATCAACTCCCAGGTATGAGCACAACTCCATGAGAGCATCACCTTTTGTACACCCCTTCTTCTGGATATCTATCCATCCATCCCCGGAAAGGGTGATAAAGAAGTCATCTGCAAAAGGCTCGAGAATCTCGTAACCCTTTGCTTCCTCCGAACCATCCTTGTTGGTGTGGACTGACAGTTTTACAATCTTGTCCATCTGGTAGATTTCTGAAATATCTTCCACTTCAAGAATGTTGATCTGCAGATAATAGGCTGTATATAAACGGGTTTCCTCATCTGACCCTTTTAAGACATAAAGATTTTTCAGACCGCAGAATACGGGATGCATGAAGTCATAGAGACTTACAGCCTCAAAGACCGGCCGGATCTGATCCCAGCTGAAGCCTCCCGAAAAGATGAGCCGGCCTTTTTCATCGTATACTGTTGAACCGTTATCGGAGATGGTTGCCACGGGGATACCCGGAAATTGTCTTGTCAGACACTCCCTGGGTCTGCCGCTGGCAGCGGTGAATATCACACCCCGGCGGGAGATTTCCCTGATAGCAGACAGAGTCCGGTCTGTCATCTCCTTATTGCTGTTTAACAAAGTCCCGTCCATGTCTGCGACAACTAACTGTTTTTTCATGCTATCTCCCCAATCTATTCCATTGGAATCATCTTGTCCCGGAACCTTACCTGATCACAGCCCTCTCCTTCTTCTCAAACTCCTCCACAGCAACCTTAAGCAGGTCTCTGATAGGCAGACCCTGGGGGCAGTTGGCCTCACACTGACCGCAGCCGATGCAGTCGGAGGCTTTATTGCCATTGATGGTCAGAGATTCATGATAGTAGATCTCTGTGCTCCACTTCCAGGAGGTAAAGGAGGTCTCCGCATTCAGGCAGGCAAAGATATCCGGGATCAGGATTCCTTTGGGACAGCCTTCCATACAGTAACGGCAGGAGGTACAGGCAATCATATCCTGGGCCTTGAAGAGGTCTCTAACCTTAAATACGGTCTCCATCTCCTTCTCGGAAAGAGGCTGATAGTCCTTCATGGTATTCACATTCTCCATGGTCTGCTCCAGATTGCTGAAACCGGAAAGGATCATCTCAACTCCCTCAAAGTTCCCCGGAAAGCGGAGGGCATAGCTGGCAGGACTTCCGCCCCCCAGCCTGGCAAATTCCTCCTCTGCCTCCTTCGGCAGGTGGTTGACCAGGCAGCCGCCTCTTAAGGGTTCCATGATGAAGATGGCCTTGTCATATTTGCGGCAGACATCATAGACCTTCCTGCTTTCCACTGAGGCAGAATCATAATCCACATAATTAAACTGAATCTGCACGACCTCAATCTCAGGATATTCCTGAAGAATCTTCTCCAGCACAGCCGCCTTATCATGGAAGGAGATACCGAAGTGGCGGATCCTGCCCTCTTTTTTCAGTTCAATTGCCGTATCATAGGCTCCCAGCCTCTTAAAGCGCTCATATCTCTGCCCATTCTGAGAGTGCATGAGATAGAAATCAAAATAATCCACCCCGCAGATGGCAAGCTGGGACTCGAACAGAGGCCGGATATCTTCCTTACGGTTAAAATATGCACGGGATAATTTATTACCCAGGATATAGCGGTCCCTGGGATAGCGGTCTGTCAGACATTCCTTGATGGATCTCTCGCTGGCTCCTCCTATGTAGTTATGAGACGTATCGAAATAGTTGAATCCATTCTCCAGATAGTAGTCTACCATCCTTTTTTCTTCTTCAATATCAACAACACCATCTTCAATCAGGGGAAGCCTGAGGGTTCCAAACCCCAATATCCCCTTTAATTCAGGAAATCTTCTTCCCATCAAGTATCCCTCCTTAATCGCAAAAGATTATCAATCTTATCTAAATCATCCCGTTATTATTTCATATTTGGAGTACAGAAGTCCCTTCTCTCAGGCCTGTTCCAGCTCTTTCAGATACTCTGCGTACTGGTCAACAATCTTGCAGGCACTTCTTGTACCGATCAGCTCCACACCCATCTCAAGCATGCGGAGACAGGCGGAGAGCACAAACTGTCTCGGCACGCCGGAGAGCTTCATCTTGGTATTTCCGGATATGTTGGCACGAATCACTTCAACATGATGGGTATCCGGAAGACCAGCGGATCCGGTTGCGGTCTTGACATAATCTGCGCCGCACTCACAGCAGATCTTCGTCACCGTGGCAATCTCCTCATCGGTAAGGTAACCCACCTCGATGATAACCTTGCTTAATGCCCCGGCAGCCTTAGCCTTATCCACCAGACCCTGAATCTCCTCACGAATCAGATCCAGATTGCCATCCTTTAAAGCCCCGATATTGATTACCATATCAAGGGCAGTTCCGCCATTGGCAATGGCATCATCAATCTCTGCCATCTTCATCTTTGTCGTCAGCGTTCCATAGGGGAAGGAGATGGCTACGCCCACATTTACATCGGTGCCGGCAAGCTCTTCTGCTACAACCTTTGTCCAGCAGGGAGTAGTATACATGGCTGCAAGATTATGGGCTTTTGCCTGACGGCAGGCTTGGCGGATTGCCTCTTCCTGGGTGTCGGGGGCAAGTACTGCCATATCAAAAACTTTCGCAAATCTTTCTACCGTTAATTCTTCTCTTTTTATCATATTATTTTATCCTTTCTTATGTTTATCTGTTTTTCTGTCTGTATTCCTGAGGAGACATGAGAACCATTTTGCGGAACATTTTTACAAACTGTGAGTAATCCTCATATCCTACCTGAAGGCTGATCTGTTTGATCTGATCATCTGTGGTGAGCAGCAGCTCCTTGGCCTTTTCCATCCTGTAATTGATCAGATATTTCGTGAAGGATTGGCCTGTTCGCTCCTTAAACAGAACACTGAGTCGGGAAGTTGACATGTAGGTAATTACAGACAGGTCTTTCAGCCTTACCTGCTTGGCATAGTTCTTCTCAATGTACCGGATCATGAATTCGGCATAGTCTTTTTTCTCCACATCACCGTTCAATACCTGGGACACGATATTGCTGCTGTCAAAATCTCCCGTACTCTTAAAAGCCTTTGTGGTATTAACCACTGCCCGCTCTATGGGAATCCGCTCTATGGCCGATCCCAGAAGCAAACCCTGGCACTTGGTATTCCGGTACAATTCGATTGCCTCTACCGGTGTCTGAACCGGGCCGCCGGAAACAAGCTTGATGATATTGGGATTAATCTCATCAATGGCATCGAAGATATCCTTGGCCCTTTTCATGGCCATCTCCATGGAGAGGACGCGGTTGGCTCCCAGCTTGCCGCCGCCGGTGATGCCATAGTGGATACAGATAATATCTACACCCGCCTGGGCCATGGCGATTGCCTCCTCCCTGGTATGAATATAGCTTAAAGTCAGAAGATCCAGAAAATGGGCCAGACGGATTCCCTCAACTTCTTTCTCAAATCCCAGCCCTGCTGACTCAATGGCATCCCGGAACTTTCCATCAAAAAGGGCAACGGTAGGGTAATTAACCACTCCCGCAAACCCATATTCTTTGATTTTCTTTAAATATTCATAAAGATGGATGTTAGGGTCCTGCATGAAAACGCCCTCCACAACCGGAAAGCTTCCCACAGCCGGCAGGAGTTCCGTGAGGGCAAAATCCATAGTCATACTGTTAGCGTCAGAATATCCAAGGAAAGCTGCATAGGCTGTTTGGCCCTTTGTGCGGAATTTCCCTGCATTAATGGATATAAGAACATCCGCCCCGCCTTCCATGATAAACTGTGCAGCCATGGCACTTCCCACAGCCACAGTCAGTATATGGCCTTTTACCCGGATAACCGACCGTAATCTTTCAAGCAGCGCTTCTCTTTTCATAGATCCCCACTCCTGATCGTTTTGATATTACTGATTACCATATCAAGATTTTTCTCGAATAAACCTTTATCACCAAGGCACAGAACATAGTAGCCGTCTATATCAGGCACCTCCCGGGCAATGACTCTGATTTCTTCCACATCGGAAACTCTCTCACTGTGAAAGAGGAGTATGGTATCCTGATTCACCTTGCGGACAGCTGCAGTGAGTCGTTTTAAACTGTCCACATCCTTTTTTGTACGTGAAGAGCTGTCCTTCTGTCCGGAATATGCTCTCTCCCCAAAGCCGAGATAAAATATGATGATATCCACATTCATCTTTGCCATCTGCATGGCCTGTTTCATATTTCTTACCATGGCACAGGTAAACAGGCCTTCCGCTTTTGCCTTCTCAAAAAAAATCAGTTCCTTCTCAAAGCCAAAGCCTGATGCATTGATATTGGCACCAAATTCTCCATCAATCAAGGCCATGGTAGGATAATTATGGACACCGGCAAACCGGTAGGATTTTATGGTTTTCAGTAAGATTGAATCAATGATAAAAGGATCTGTGGCATTAATCCCGGCAAATAGTTCCCTGCTTTTTAGAAAAGGCATCAGGTTATCTGCTGTTTTTATCATCATCTGATTTGTATTACCCAGAGCGATGAATCCGGCCAGGAACCTGTTTACTGCATTGAGGTAGCGGGAAGTCGGATATAACAGGATGAAATCACTGCCTGCCTGAGTGCACTTTTTTTCATCCTCCAGGTTATCCACGCCTGCTGCCACAAGAAACTCTCTTTTCTCGATCTTGTTTGTGAGATTTTTTATCAGCCCGCTCATACTCATACCATAAACCTTTGCTAATTACTATCAATCCTAACCGAGCTCTCTCCCCTTGAAAAAAGGGGTGTCACAATCGGAATTCAAATGGGAATCATCTCAATGATCTTATAAAGCAGCAGGTATCGAAACATCAATGATCTCCCGATACCTGCAAGTCCCCTCAATACATTATCTAATTTATTCCGGCTTATAAGGCGGAATCAGTCCGATCTCTCTGATCTGATCTAATGCATCAATCATCTGAGGGGCTGCCCTTGTCCCGATCAGGTCTGCGCCGGCCATAATAAATGCATAGGCATTCTGCGGTCTCGGGAACTTAACTCCGGCAACCTTTAATTTAACCGGTGTTCCCTTTAAGGTCTCTTTCATGATCAGGAACTGTTCCATGGATGGCCCCTCAAACTGTCCGCTGGCAGTCTTGGCATAATCAAGACCGGCCTCTGCAACCAGCTCGCAGGCAGCCCGGATCTCATCGTCTGTCAGGAAACAGGTTTCAAGAATGTACTTTGTAAGTGCACCCTGAGCAGCCTCTTTGAACACGCGAAGCTCTTCCCGGATCACGTCATATTTACCATCCTTGAGGGCACCTACATTCAGGCAGGTATCCACAGATTTTGCACCCAGACGGATGGCTTCCTCTGTCTCAAATCCCTTGGTTGCCGCAGTGGCACTTCCAAAGGGGAATGCGATTGCAGCTGCCGGAAGGACATCGCTTCCTGCCAGTTCTTCCGTGATCACCGGCAGCCAGTAAGGGCTGGATGGATAGAAAGCCGCACAATTATACTGCACTGCTTCCTTACAGCCTTTGCGGATGGCAGCTTCATCGGAATTCTTTGGCAGAACAGAGTAGTCAAAGAGTTTACCAATGTTTTCTTTGTTGTACTTAGATAAATCTACCATAATAACCTCCTTCTTAGATTAGTTTTAAGGCTGTCTTAACTATAGTACATTACCCATCTCTTTTATATGTGATATGATATTATCGGCATGTCTTTTTTAACTCTTTGGAGATTTCTGCTTATGCACAATTGTTTATGACATGTTATCAGATATTAAGTTATTTGTATTATATCATACTTGTATATACATGTCAATCTGATTCATCAAATTACAGCATTCGTTTTTCCTATTTCTGCCCGTTGGCAGCGTTCATGAATCTTCTCTGATAGCTGATTACCTGGTTGGTGGATGTAAATCTCGCCAGATAATTAGGCTCAGCGGTAATAACAACCTTCTTATTCATCTCGATGAACTCAGGCTCAGCCAGCAGCTTGTCGATATCCGGATAGTTGTATGGTCCTTCCATGGAGCATACGATCAGTCGGGTATCCTCCAAATTGCTGTTCTTAAGCACTCTCAGGTTGTGGCGCATGCCATCGAGGCCATCGCTGCCCTGGGCATCTTCGAAATGACGGTACTTGATCAGATCCCTGCCAAACTTCAGGACTTCCGAAAGCGGCATATCCTTATCAGCCTCTGTATAATAGTCATTGGCAATAAAGTAATCTCTTAAGGATTCCAGAGCCTTGGTATCTTTGGAAGCTTCGTACTGCTTTACAAACTTCTGAATATTCGTAGACTGAACCAGACGATGTCTTAAGAAGGTGTTAATAAAATAAGGTCTGGCCTGCAGGGCCATCAGGGTCTGGAAGGGCTCAAACATCAGGGTGAAGTTTACGCGGTATCCCTTCTGCTGCAGCTTTAAAGCAAGGTTATGGCCCCGAAGAGCATTGCCTGTTCCCACCGTGTCGTATCTGGCATCCAGCTTCTTGTTGCCAGTAAGAAGCTGGCCGACATTCTCCGGTGTCACGGCTCCTGTATGGGGGACCTTCACTACCAGACGATACTTGGAGAACATTTCCTCAAACTTCTGAACCTCCTCGAGAATCTTGCTAAAGTCCTCCTCAAATGGATTGTTCAGCTCCACGCTGATATCACAACCGGGTCCTAAGATCCGGGAAATCTCTCCCATTACCTCATCACGGGTTTCATATTTTTTCCCAACATTGGCCTTGGGATTATTGATGAAAAGATCATAGATGATTCCCGGATTGCAGGTCAGGTTGGAAATCAGCGGACTGATGGGTTCCACTTCATATGGGTTGGCACTGTCGGCGGAGAACAGGACGCTGGTCGGACGTAAGATTCCATTCTTGTCATAGGAAATATCCCTGACAAGATCAACTCTTACTACCTGGTCGCTGTCTAAAGTAAGCTCTCTTCTGAAGCCTGCAGGGGTCTCCCCTTCCGGTGTATCAAATGTGGTAATGACATCCTTAAACTGGTCAGTCACTCCCACAAACCTTGCAATTGCGCTAAGGTCTTTATAATCATTGATACAGATCGGCATATCCTTTACACGTTCAACAAATGCTTCCTCTCCTCTGACTGCCGGAAGACCCAGAGAGCTTAAATTCACATTAATCATCTTTTACTCCTCTAAAAACGTATGTTTTATTGCTAACAAATTCGTTCGGATGCTCGATTCCGAACCCGTTCCTGCTTACGCATTCACGGACGAAATCGGCTTCTCTTCTACTAAAAATAATGAAGCTGTCCGGCAAATAACATACAGGCAATCTGCCGGGCAGCCTTTTTCTAATCTGTTCTGAATCAGGAAAGCCCTTGCCATCTTGGCATCTAAAGCTCTGACCTCCTATTAACAGACCTGTAAACCATGCTTAGAAGATCTTTCCGTCTAATGCATCATAAACATCGCAGAATCTCTTGTATGCAGCGTCATATGCTTCAAAGTTATCCGGATTCGGCGTGTACTCCTTGGTTGTGCGGGCAACCTTGGCTGCCTCATGGCAATCCTTGTATGCGCCAACGCCTACACCTGCATACAAAGCGGCACCAAGACATCCGGCCTCGCCATTCTCAAGAATCTGGATAGGATGTTTGAAGATATCAGCCATCATCTGGCACCAGAGCGGAGATTTGGCTGCACCGCCGGCAAGACGGATCTTGTCAATCTTGATTCCGGAGTCTTCTTCTGCCCGGATGATGTCGTACATTTCATAGCAGATGCCTTCCATAACCGCACGGGCCATATCTGCCTTCCTGGTTCCCAGGGTCATACCTACAAAGGTTCCTCTCGCATTACCATTGATTCTGGCACCTGCAGCACCCTGAAGGAAGGAGAGGAAGGTTACGCCATTTGCACCGATAGGGGATGTTTCAATCTGCTCATTGATCAGATCGTATGGGTCTTTTCCTGTCTCCTCACCTTTTAATTTCTCATAATCGCAGAAGGTATCCCTATACCAGCGATAGGAGGAAGCTGCTGTGTTGGAGAAGGCCTCGATAGTGTAGTTTCCGCATCCATGGTTACCCTTTACAACCAGTCTCTCCTTGGGGTCACGGATGGACTTGTCAGATACTACGAAGCAGGAGCCGAATGTACCCATAACCAGTACAGCCTGTCCATCATCCACAGCACCGGCACCAAATGTACAGCAGTTCTGATCGTGTGCGCCCATACAGATCGGGGTTCCAACCGGGAGTCCGCTTAATGCGGATACTTCTTCACCGATGTAGCCAACAATCTTACCTGGCTCATGAACAATCTCAGCTCTCTTGGACAGAGGAATACCAAGAATATCATGCATCTCTTTGGACCAGCAGTTATTGTCGATATCCATCATACCTTCACGGGAAGCAGAGGAATAGTCGGTGTAATATCCGTCAGCACCGAATTTCTTCAGGAAATAATCCTGCATGGTGGAGAACATGGCGGTCTTTTCCCAGTTCTCCGGCTCATGAAGCTTAAGCCATGCCAGCTTCCCATTGGAGAATGTGGTTCCCACAGGATCACCGGTCAGCTTATAGATCTCGCTTCTGTCTTTTCTGTCCAGAAGATACTGAACGCCTTCTCCCTCACTTCTCAAATCCTGCCAGCCGACCCATGGACGAATCAGCTCGCCGTCTTCATCCAGAAGACCGATTACGGAACCCTGGCTGGAGAAGCCGAAGCCGATGATATCTGCAGGATCAATTCCGGAATTGTTGATGGCAGCCTTGATGCTGTCATAGAATGCAGGAAGAAGATCCTCTTTGATCTGCTCAACCCAGCCCGGATGTGGATAGTAGCAGGGATACTCCCTGTAATCACTGCCGATCAGTTTTCCTTCCAGGTCAAAGATACAGGTCTTACAGCCTGTGGTTCCACCGTCAAGTCCTACTAAATACTTAGCCATTTTGTTACCCCCTTTAATACTTCTTTTTATATTTATCTTAACTGTTCAGCTCCCTGAACAGTTTGCTTTTATCTATATAAACTGTATGGAATGTCTAAGAATCTCCTGTACGGTTTATGTTCATCTTGCATCAGTCTCCCTCATAGGGAGGAATAATACCAATCTGGCGCATCATATCAAAATGATCGATGATATCCGGAGCCGAACGTGTACCAATCAGCTCTGCCCCTGCCCTGAAGAATACATAGGCATTCTGCGGACGAGGGAACTTCACGCCGGAAACCTTAACCTTACAGTCGGATCCCTTTACGGCATCAACCATAAGCAGGCACTCATCCACAGTCGTTCCATCATACTGACCGGAAGCAGATTTGACCCAGTCAATCCCGGCCTCGGCCACCAGCTTGGATGCAGTGGTGATCTCTTCCGGGGTCAGATAACAGGTCTCAATAATCATCTTGGTCATAACGCCCTGGGCAGCCTTCACATAGTCCTTAAAATCCTGAAGAACCTTGTCATACTTCTTATCCTTCAGATCTCCCACATTCATACAGCAGTCAAGCACAGTGGCACCAAGTCTCACTGCATTCTCCGTCTCGAAGCACTTGGTCAGATTATCCTGCTGTCCAAAAGGAAAGCCAATCGCAGCCCCGATCAGAAGATCTGTACCCTCAAGCTCCTCCTTAACTACAGGAGTCCAGTAGTCGGAAGAGAAGCAGAAAGCCTTGCAATTATACTCAATGGCTTTCTTGCAGTGATAACGAATCTCAGCCTCCGTGGTCTGCTTGGGCAGGATGGCATAATCAAAGAACTTTCCAACTGCTCTCTTATCTTTAACCTTGGTAAAATCAATCATATCTCATTCCTCCTTTAAAAATGGGGTAGTGTTTTTGTGACTATTGTCGTCGGGTGCCCGATTTATTTATCACCCACATATGCAGGAATCAGGCCGATCTTCCTGAGATCATCCACTGCGTCAATGATTTCCATGGCTGCCCGGGTTCCAATCAGCTCAGCCCCGGCCTGGAAAAAGCAGAAGGCATTCTGAGGCCTCGGATCCTTGACACCGGCAACCTTGACCTTAGTCTTGGTGCCCTTACATGCATCGACCATCAGC
The DNA here is from genome assembly GCA_017459345.1 of Eubacterium sp. Taxonomy (GTDB): domain Bacteria; phylum Bacillota; class Clostridia; order Lachnospirales; family Lachnospiraceae; genus Anaerobutyricum. The sequence goes on along the minus strand of JAFUDC010000138.1, from coordinate 36,118 downwards.
ATAACATCCTGAACAGAAGGCCCTGCATACTGGCCTGTGGAAGTCTTCACCCAGTCAATGCCAGCCTCACAGACAAGTTTTGTCGCCGTCACAATCTCTTCTTTGGTAAGGAAGCAGGTCTCGATAATCATCTTGGTCATAACACCCTGGGCAGCATCCACATAATCCTTGAATTCGGCAAGAATCTTATCGTACTTCTTATCCTTAAGATCTCCAACATTCATGCAATTATCCAGAACAGTAGCACCCAGACGTACTGCCTCCTCCGTCTCGAAGGCCTTGACTGCACTGGACTGCTGACCAAAGGGGAATCCGATTGCCGCCCCTACCATGATATCTGTCCCGGCCAGTTCCTCTGCTACGATAGGTGTCCATTCGGAAGAGGAAAAACAGAATGCCTTGCAGTTATACTGTTTTGCCAGATCACAGCCATGGCGGATTTCAGCCTCAGTTGTCTGTTTTGGTAAGATAGAAAAATCAAACAGCTTACCCATATCCCATTTAGTCATCTTTGATAAATCAACCATCACATATACCTCCTTATCTTTACTAATTGCAGTGAACCAACTCCCCTTTCAGAAGGAGAGTCACAATCGAATCTGATGTATATACCATACTATACCTTGATAATTTGATATAGGTGATATCATTATATGTTCATGTGATATTATTTGATTTCTTGTGGAATAGGGGATTTTTTTAATTTGACATGTCATATAATTTGCAGTGAGATTAACTATATAAGTCACTAACAGACGAAACGAAAAGGGCCATACCGGCCCTTTTCGTTTCGTCTGTTATTCACTTAAATAGTCAGTTACTTACTTTACCATCTCCTCAGCCATGGCAAACATCTCATCCGAAGTCATCTTTGTATCAAAAGCGCTTAGGGAATACCTTATCCCTTCCTTTTCCCAGTTCACATAAGAATATTTCCTAAGCTCAACCTCATCTGTACCATAGGAGATAAAGAAGCTGTCCGGATTCTGCTCTTCCATATCCTTATCCTCCTGTGTCAGCTTATAGTCTGTGGGGACAAATTTATAAGTATCCACATAGTAGTTAAGTTCAATGCCCTTATATATACTCTTATCTTCTGCTTTTCTGCTGCTTTCTTCACCGGAATCAGCAGTATGGCCTGACTTTTCGAAGTAACAGGTAACTTCCTCTTCCCCCCTCTTATATTCAATCATCAGCTCTTTAGTATGAGAAAGGGTGTTTCCGGAGTCATCCTTGCCATCAAAGGCAGTGGTACTCATATTATCAAAGAGGAAGCCGTTGGAAAACTTCTCGATGGCACCTGATTTAAATCCCACCTTCTTCTCCATCTTCTTCAGGTCATTCCAGCTTTCTGACTCTCCATACTCTCCCGGTTTTGTGCTTGATACATACCAGCTGATTTTTCCGGAAGCCAGAAGACCCATCGGGACCAGCAGGCAGATCAGAGCTGCGGCCGCAGCAATTCTCTTTATATTTATTATACTCGATTTAAATATTTTACCGGTCTTCCTGCCTGCATTAGCTGCAGCGGGAGCTGTCTTCTCTTTTTCATGATTTCCTGTACTATTATTATTCATTTCCATTTCCTCCATATCAATCTTCAAGTCGATCAGTGCCTTGACAGAATCATCGGCTTTTATATGCCTTGTTTCATCCTTTAACATGAGCCTGATCTGTCGGTCCAATCCATCTCTTCTCATAATCAGCCTCCTTTTCCAATATCGATCTGAGTTTCCTTCTGGCAAAATACAGCCTCGATTTCACAGTACCTTCCAGACAACCGGTCACCCTGGCAATCTCCTTTACCGAGAGCTCATCATAATAGTAGAGAATCACTGCCAGCCTGTGGTTTGGTGAGAGCTGGTCAATGGCACTGAGGATTGTCAGCTCCTGGTCTCGGGCAATCTCCTGGTCCAGGATATCCGGGACCGTTTGTCCTGACAGCCTGAGACCAATCTCCTCATCCGGAATCTCCCGCTGCTTTTCCTTCAGCATCCTGTAAGCTTCGCGCACAAGGATGCGGAGCATCCAGGATTTGAATTCACCTTCCTTCTTAAGCTCTTCAATGTGGAGATGACATAAGACAAAGGTCTCCTGCAGGATATCCTCACTGTCCTCCTTCTTCCGGCAGATCAGATAGGCTGTCCGCAGAGCCAGATTCTTATATTTCTCATAGAGCAGATCAAAGGATGACCTGTCGCCCTGTTTCCACATACGGACCAGTTGGGCATCTGTTTTCATCTTCTCACCTCGTTTCAGTGATTATATTTGGTGCACCTGTATATAAGAGGGATTTGTGGGGGAAATGGTTCAAAATATCAGAGACCATTTTTAACTGCCATATAATGTTCCCTGAAAGAAGTCAAAAATCCCAGAGTCAGCAGCTCTGGGATTTTCGTTTTACCGGTAATGAAATTATTTCTTTCGTTTATCTGATATATACTAACATTAATATGCCTTGCCGAAATATACCTCCACTTTGGCCGGCTTGCCGCAGTGAACACAAACATCACCGTGCTTTGCCTGTTCAAACGGCATGCAGCGAGTTGTTGCGCCTGTCTCTTCCTTGATAGCTTCCTCGCATTCTCTCTCGCCGCACCACATGGACCGGATGAAGCCCTGCTTACTGTTCAGGATCTCCTGGAATTCGTCCCAGCTGCGGGCTACATGAGTATTAGCCTCAAGATGGGCCTTGGCCCTGTCGTACATATCCTTCTGCATATCTTCCAGCACCTGAGCCAGGGTTTCGGATAACTGGTCAAGGGGTGCGATGATCTTCTCTCTGGTATCACGGCGGACAATTACGGCCTGGTTCTTTTCGATATCCTTGGGGCCGATCTCGATACGGGTGGGGATACCCTGGATCTCCTGCTCGCTGAACTTCCAGCCCGGAGACTTGTCCGTGGCATCCAGCTTAGCAGAGAACTCTCCCTTAAGCTGATCAAGAATCTCATAGGCCTTATCAAGAACTCCCTCCTTCTTCTGCTGAATGGGGATAATCATGGTCTGGACCGGAGCGATACGTGGGGGAAGCACCAGTCCGCTGTCATCGCCATGTACCATGATAATAGCACCGATGATGCGGGTGGATAAGCCCCAGGAAGTCTCATATACGGAGGATAATTTATTCTCTTTATTGGTGTACTGGATGCCAAAGGCATCTGCAAAGCCGGAGCCGAAGTTATGGCTGGTTCCGGACTGAAGGGCCTTGCCGTCATGCATGAGGGCCTCAATAGTATAGGTGGCCTCTGCTCCAGCAAACTTCTCCTTATCTGTCTTCTTGCCCTTTACCAGAGGGATTGCCAGGATTTCTTCACAGAAATCAGCATAGACGTTGAGCATCTGGATGGTTCTCTCCTCTGCCTCCTCCGGTGTGGCATGGAAGGTATGACCCTCCTGCCATAAGAACTCTGCAGACCGCAGGAAGGGGCGGGTGGTCTTCTCCCAACGGAGAACGGAACACCACTGATTATATACAACAGGAAGATCCCTGTAGGAATGAACCACATCCTTCACGTGATCGCAGAATAAGGTCTCGGAGGTGGGACGAATACAAAGACGCTCGGTAAGCTCTTCCTGTCCGCCGATGGTAACCCAGGCAACCTCGGGTGCAAAGCCTTCCACGTGGTCCTTCTCCATCTGCAGCAGGTGCTCCGGAATGAGCATGGGCAGGTATACATTCTCCACACCTGTCTCTTTAAATCTTCTGTCAAGTTCCTTCTGGATATTCTCCCAGAGGGCATAGCCTCTCGGACGGATGACCATGCATCCTCTGATATTGGAATAAGCAATCAGGTCAGCCCTGGTTACAACATCCGTATACCACTGGGCAAAGTCCTGGTCCATTGCGGTAATCGCCTCAACAAGCTTCTTTTCTTTCGCCATGATAATCATCCTTTCTGTTTCCTGTTATGTTCTTTATCAGACTTTCGCTGTTCTATTATTCAACATAAACCGAGGCTCTCTGAGAGATTCCCCATTCACTGAAATAATGTCCGTCAGATTAATTCTGATATTTATCCCAAAGAAAAGACAGACTTCTTAATTTTAATAGAATATAACCTGTTTGTCAAGAATAGCACAAAAAAACCCCCGGGGCTCATAACCCCAGGGATCATAATTCTTATTAAGACTTACACGCAAATCCTGTCATCCTATTCGGGTTTGCCGATTATTCCTTAGTTGCATGCATGAAGTACTTCATACCGAATACTGTTGCATAGATGTTCTTAACATTGGACTTGCACATATATACATCATTGTAGTAGTAAAGCGGAACAACTGCCCATGTATCCATCAGCATATCCTCTGCCTGATGCATAATCTCTACACGCTTTGCAAAGTCTGTTGTGGTACGGATGGTGTTGATCATCTCATCATAAGCGGTCCAGTCAGGAGCTGCCTCAGAATCTGCCTTACCGAACTGGCAATCGTTATTACCGGAGTTCGTGGTCCACATCTCAAGCATGTTAACCGGGTCATTGTAGTCAGCCAGCCATCCCTCACGGGCGATGGTGAACTTGCCCTGCTTACGGTCTTCCAGGAATACATTCCAGTCCTCAGACTTGATTTCCATCTCGATGCCAAGGGCAGCGAAATCCTGCTGCATGGTCTCAGCAACTGCGATATGGCCTGTACCATCGTTGGTCAGGTATGTCATGGAGATTGTCGGGTTAACCTTGTAAGTTCCGTCACCATTATCTTCAAATGTGTATCCGGCTTCCTCAAGAAGAGCCTTGGCTTCTTCAATCATGCCTGCACCTGTAGCGGTTCCATCATAGTAGGATGTGGTATCGGTCTTGAAGATTCCGCCGTTACCATCTGCCATGCCTGCAGGGATAAAGGAATCAGCAATCTGCTGGCCTGTCTGTCCAACATTGTCAACGATCCACTGACGGTCGATGAGGAGAGACATAGCCTGACGCATCTTGGCAGCCTGCTCAACAGTCTTGCCGTCGAAAATCGGGTCGCCTACATTGAATCCAACATAGTAGGTTCCAAGGTTTGGAAGGATGCCAAACTCAGGATTGATTCCGTTCAGAGAGGAAATCTCATCGTTTGGAACTGTGTCGATATAGTCAACATCTCCGCTGTTGTATGCGGCATAGATAGCAGTGTCATCTGCACTGAGCATGAAGTGAAGCTCATCCATGGTCACATTGTCTGCATCATGGTAGTTGGGGTTCTTCACATAAACCATACTCTCGTTGTGGTTCCAGGATTCCAGTGTGTAGGCACCATTGCATACGAAGCCTGCTTCCTGAGCCCATTTTCCGGGAACGGTTCCGTCCGGGTTAGCTGCTTCAACTGTAGCCTGATGAACCGGGAAGAAGGTGGGGAATGCCATAAGGTCATTAAAGTATGGGCAGGGGCTGATCAGGGTAATCTGCAGTGTAGTATCATCTACTGCCTCTACTGCAAGAGAACCGTCATCCTTACGGGCCATTACATCGAAAAGGTAAGCATAGTCAGCTGCAGTCTCTTCTGCAACAACACGGTTCCAGCTGTAGACGAAGTCGTTGGCTGTCAGTGCGTCGCCGTTGCTCCACTTGGATTCGATCATCTTTACGGTGTAAACGGTACCATCCTCAGATACCTCCGGCATATCAGCAGCCAGATCCGGGATCAGTTCTCCGTCAGGATTGTAGGTATAAAGACCCGCAAAGCTGTTTACTGCCAGGCAGCCGCCGTCTACGGAGCTGTTAAGTGCCGGGTCAAGGTAGTCCGGTTCGCTGGCAAGGTTGATGCTCAATACATTGGATGCTGTATTGGACACAGATGCACCGCCTGTTGTTGCCTCAGCTGCGCCGTCGCCGCCTGAGGAACCGCAGGCTGCAAGACTTGCAACCATAGCGCCCACAAGCAGCAGGGATACAAGTTTCTTTTTCATGTTTTTTTCCTCCTCTTTTAGTTTTTACATGAAATGATCTCAGGGTCGTAAAAATCCTCCGCCGGTATCAGCGAAAGCATCTGACCCATACATCTTATATGTTTCACCCTGGAGTTCAAAGATCAAACTTACAGGGATAGAAACCTTTACTTATTCCAGCATGCCACCATATGGCCATTGCCCCGGTCGGAAAGGGGCGGCATCTTCTGCGCACATTGTTCTGTGGCATAGCGGCATCTGGTACGGAAAGGACATCCGGTCGGCATATTCAGGGGGCTTGGAACATCCCCTTCCAGAATGATACGCTTACTCTTCCTGGCTGTGATGGGATCCGGAATGGGAACCGCAGACAGAAGGCTTAAAGTATAGGGATGAATCGGATTGGCATTGAGCTCATCCGCATCCGCAATCTCCATCATTTTTCCTAAGTACATAACCGCAATACGGTCTGAAATGTGATGGACAACCAGCAGGTCATGGGCGATAAAAAGATAGGCCACGCCCAGCTTATCCTGGAGCTCCTCAAACATATTGATGACCTGAGCCTGAATGGACACGTCCAGGGCGCTGACCGCCTCATCACAGACGATAAACTGGGGGTTCACGGCCAGGGCTCTGGCGATACCGATACGCTGTCTCTGTCCTCCGGAGAACTCATGGGCATAGCGCATGGCATGCTCGGCATTCAGTCCGACCAGTTCCATGAGCTCAAGGATACGGTCACGGCGTTCCGCCTTGGTCTTGTACAGACCGTGGACATCCAGGGGCTCCCCGATGATATCCTCCACCGTCATACGGGGATTTAAGGAAGAATAGGGATCCTGGAATACCATCTGCATCCTCTTGCGGTAGGGCAGCATGTTCACATCCACCTTCTGGCCCAGCACAGGCTTGCCATCTCCATCAACGATAAGGGATCCTTCCTCGTCGTACTGTTCGCCGCTGTCAAATAATACATCCCCGTCAAACTCAATCCGTCCGGCCGTCGGCTGATAAAGACGGAGCAGGGTTCTTCCTACTGTTGTCTTGCCGCATCCGGACTCTCCTACCAGGCCCAGGGTCTCCCCCGGTTTCACGGAAAAGGAAATGTCATCAACAGCCTTTAAGGGGATGGTTTTAAATCCCTGACGCACAGGGAAATATTGTTTCAAATGGTCTACCTTCAAGAGATATTTATCTTCAGCCATTTCACTTCTCCTCCTGTGCTTCATATAATTTCTTAATGTTCATAAAGCAGCTTGCCAGATGGGTATCGCTGATTCTTAATTCCTCCGGTTTTTCCGTCAGACAGATCTTCATGGCCGCATCACATCTGGGGCAGAAGGCACAGCCTGCCGGCATATTCAGCAGGTTGATGGGGGTGCCGCCGATGGGAACCAGAGCCTCATTCATATTATCTGCCTTAGGGATGGAGCGAAGCAGACCCTTGGTATACTCATGGGCAGGGTCATAGAAGATGTCATCTGCCGTGCCACGCTCGCAGACACGGCCGCCGTACATAACCAGGATCTCATCGCACATGCTGGCAATGACACCAAGGTCATGGGTTACCATGATAATAGCCATACCCAGCTGCTTTTGCAGATCCTGCATCAGCTCAAGGATCTGGGCCTGAATGGTAACATCCAGGGCCGTGGTAGGCTCATCTGCGATCAGGATATCCGGCTCACAGCATAAAGCCATGGCAATCATGACACGCTGTCTCATACCGCCGGACAGTTCGTGGGGATATTGCTTCAACCGGCTCTCCGGCTCATTTACCCCTACCAGGGTGAGCATCTCGATTGCTCTTGCCGTGGCTTCTTCCTTATTCTTATCTGTATGGAGAAGAATAGCTTCTCTTAACTGACTTCCAACGGTAAATACCGGATTCAGACTGGTCATGGGATCCTGGAAGATAATGGAACACTTGGATCCCCTGAAGGTCTGCATCTGCTTGCTGTTCCACTTGGTGATATCCTCACCGTGGTATAATACGGATCCGTTCACAATCTTGCCTGTCTCTGCAAGGATCTGCATGATGGAATAAGCAGTAACAGACTTGCCGGATCCTGACTCACCTACAATACCCAGAGTTTTTCCCGGCTCCAGATTGAAGGAAATGCCGTTAACGGCACAGACTTCCCCATTGTCCGTGAAGAAGCTGGTATGCAGGTCATTCACCTGTAAAATGTAATTATTATCACTCATGTTCATCTCTCCTCTAGTTCAGTTTGGAATCAAATGCATCCCGCAGACCATCCCCGAGCAGGTTCAGTGCAAGAACGATCAGGCAGATCGCAACAGCAGGGATAACCAGTCTCAATGGATAAGACTGCATACCCGCTCTCGCATCATTGGCCAAACTGCCAAGAGATGTTAAAGGAGCAGAAACACCAAGTCCCAGGAAACTTAAGTAGCTCTCTGTAAAGATGGCACTTGGAACCTGAAGAGCTGTAGTGATGATGATGACGGACAGACAGTTGGGGAGAATATGACGTCTTAAAATCCTCCCGTCCTTGGTACCGATACATCTGGCCGCCAGGACATATTCATTATTCTTGATGGTCAGAATCTGACCACGAATCAGTCTGGCCATGGATACCCAGTAAAGCAATCCGAATACAATGAACATGGAGATCATATTGGTACCCAGCCTGGCCAGAGGAGTTCCCGCCAGCAGAGGCTGCAGATTCTCATTGAGCACTACGGATAATAAGATGATCAGAAGCATGTCCGGCAGGGAGTAGATGATATCAACGATACGCATCATGACCAGGTCGATGGTACCGCCGAAATAACCTGCGATGGAGCCATAGATCAGTCCGATGATCAATACCATGATGGAAGCCACGATTCCGACAGAGAGACTGACTCTGGCACCGTAAATCACACGGATAAAATAATCACGTCCCAGGCCGTCAGTACCGAATATGTGGGGGAAAACCTTCTCCCCGGTCTCATTCATGTACTTGGTCTCCAGCTTGGAATACTCAAAAGGACCCATGTTGGCAGCGGATTTATCACGCACGCCGTTCACAGAGATAATCTGTGAATAGGAATAGGGAACCACGTGGGGTGCGATGATGATCAGCAGGATGATCAATACAAGAACAATGATACTTCCCATAGCAAGAGGGTTCTTTCGAAGCCGTCTCATACCATCCTTAAAAAAGGTGGTGGACTCACCCATAACATCCTGCTGCTTCTTTTCTTCATCTGTTGCTTTGGCGAAATTGCCTTTATTGAACTTACTCAGATCCACCTGGGCGGATAAGAGCTGTCTTTTCTTTAAATCCAATGTATTGTTCTGTGACATATATCTTTATTCCTCCCGGCTCTTAGTTAAAGGTAATCCGCGGATCTACCAGCTTATAGGCAATATCCGTCAGCAGATTGGCGATAACCATGAGAATGGCAAGGAATATGGTAGTAGCCATGATCATGGTGTAATCACGGTTGGTGATGCTGGTTACAAAGGATGAACCCAGTCCGCCGATAGTGAAAATGTTCTCAACAACCATAGATCCGGTAAGGATATAAGCAATCATAGGACCAACATAAGTGATAACCGGAATCAGGGCATTCCTGAGAGCGTGCTTAAAGATTACCTTCCATCCTGCAACACCCTTGGCCCTGGCTGTACGGATATAGTCCTGGTTCAGGGCATCCAGCATAGAGGTCTTTGTCAATCTTGTGATATAAGCCATGGGGTAAAGGCTTAAGGCAATGATTGGCAGAAGATAATTCGGATCCTTGGAGGACCAGACCGGCACCCACTTGAGCTTCAGGCAGAAGACCAGAAGCAGCAAAGTCGCCAGGACGAAGGACGGCATGGCCGTTCCCAGGGTCGTCAGGAATACAATCAGCCGGTCAGGCCAGCGATTTCTGGTCAGGGCGGCAACAGAACCCAGAATCAGTCCTATAATAATGGCAACCAGAGCCGCCATACCACCCAGCTTTGCAGAAACCGTAAATCTGGAAGAAATCTCTGACCAGATGTCCCTGCCGGAATGGAGGGATACGCCCCAGTCACCGTGCAGCAGATTCTTCATATATAATACATACTGCTCAGGGACCGGCTTATCCAGGTTATACCTCTCCTCCAAAACCTTCTGCGCTTCTGCACTGGTAGCCTTCTCCTTGTTGAAGGGGCCGCCAGGAATAGTGTTCATCACAAAAAATGTAATGGCACTGACGATCAGAATCGATAAGATCGCCAAAAGAACTCGTTTAACAATGTACTTTCCCAATGTTCTCCTCTCCTCGTGTGAATTTTTAATAAATCAGGCGAAAGCTTAAGCTTCGCTGTACTCGGTTTTCCTTGCTTCCGATAAATCATGCTATGAGAACCTCATAGCCGCCGCAGCTAAAGCTGCTCTGTGATTTATCGGTTCAAAACAAATACTTCGCTTCGCTTGTGCTTGTTTTGCTTCCGATAAATCACATTATAACTCTTTTTTTCATTCCAATCAATAGATTCCCTGTCATTTTGCACAATTCATGAATGAAAACAAATCCAAAATATGTGTCAATTGACAGAAACGAATGGGGAAAAGCCCAAATAAAGCGACTATTTTATCATTTTCAAAAAAATGTATAGATACTCTTTTCAAAAGGGATCCTTCCTGATGATAAAAGGTCGGAGTTCAGTAGGCTTCCACATCCATCATCTCAAAGGCCTCCCCCTGAGGTTCCGTCTTGAAAACCTTTCTCTCCCCGGTGACAGGATGAGTAAAAGACAGTCTGGTAGAATAAAGTCCCAGCTGCATATAGCGTTTTTTCATATTCTGATAGAGAGGATTGTACTTGGTATCCCCGTAGAGGGGCATATGACGGGAAGCAAACTGAACCCGGATCTGATGATGCCTTCCGGTATGAAGGATTACCAGCAGCCAGCTGAAGACCCCTTCTTTGGTCTCAATCTGGTCAATAAGCTCATAATCAAGCTCCGCAAAGCGGGCACCCTTTGTACCCTCGGGGACAGTCTTCGTGGTATTGGTCTTCCCATCCTTTAAGAGATAGTCTGTGAGGGTTCCGCTCTCGGCAGAGGGACTCCCGCAGACCACGGCCTGGTAGTACTTCTCGAACGCTCCCTCCTGAATCTGCCGGCTTAAGTCAGCAGCGGCTTCCTTTGTTTTCGCGAAAACCATCAGGCCGCCGACCGGCCTGTCCAGACGATGGACTGCCGTCAGATAGGGTTCCTCCTCTCCGGCCTGCCTCTCATAGATGCGATGCTTCAAAAAGGTCTCCACATCCATATCCCTGCTGTTGTCGGACTGGACCGGCATGCCCGCCGGCTTTTCACAGACGATGATAGATTCATCTTCATAAATAATCGGAATGTTTCTGTTCTTTATCATAAGCTATCTAGCCTCTTAAGAATCTCATCCAGGATGGCATCTGCCACCTCTTCCTTGGAAAGAAGGCCCAGGGACTTCTCCTCCTTTCTGGAGATGATGGTCACCCGGTTAGTATCTGTTCCAAAACCGGCTCCCTGCTCTTTGAGATTGTTGGCGATGATCATATCCAGATTCTTCTTATCGAGCTTCTTGCGGGAGTTTTCCAGCATGTTCTGGGTCTCCATGGAAAAACCGCAGATGACCTGGTCATCTCTTCTGTGTTCCCCCACATATCCCAGGATATCCTGGGTCCTCTCCAGCCGGATGCTCATATCTCCATCCTTCTTCTTCACCTTCTCATCGCTGACATTGGCCGGGCGGTAGTCCGCCACCGCAGCAGCCTTAATCAGGGCATCCTGGTCGGACAGGCGGCTGGTGACCGCCTCGAACATATCCTGGGCTGTGATGATGGGGATGGTCTCCACAAAGGGCAGAGGATCCAGAGAAACCGGTCCGGAAACCAGAGTCACCCGGGCTCCCCGGAGCATGGCCCTTTTTGCAATGGCATAGCCCATCTTGCCGGAAGAATGGTTGGTGATAAAGCGAACCGGATCAATGGCCTCCCTGGTAGGGCCGGCAGTCACCATGACACGGACCCCTTTCATATCCTTGTCACAGGCAATCTCCCGCAAGATATACTGGTAAAGCACAGCCGGTTCCGGCATCTTGCCGGCCCCGGTATCCCCGCAGGCCAGATAACCCACGGCAGGGTCGATAATCTCATAGCCATGACGGCGAAGGATATCCAGATTCTCCTGCAGAATCGGATTCTCATACATATGAACATTCATGGCCGGGGAAAGCATGACCTTACCGCTGCAGGCCATGACAGTTGTGCTCAGCATATCGTCTGCAATCCCATGGGCAATCTTGCCGATGATGTTGGCAGATGCAGGAGCAATCATAAGGACATCCGCCTTCTGAGCCAGGGAGACATGGCTGACGTGGAATTCAAAGTTCCGGTCAAAGGTATCCACAAGACACTTATGATTAGTCAATGTCTCAAAGGCAATCGGATTGATAAAATTCGTTGCGTTCTCTGTCATGATCACATGCACGTCGGCATGGGCCTTTACCAGCATGCTGGCAAGATTGGCAATCTTATAAGCTGCAATACTTCCTGTCACACCAAGGACAACTGTTTTTCCTTTTAACATAATCATTCCCTTTACATATCTGTAAGCCGACTTTGCTTTTCCTAAGCTCAGTACTTGTCCTCAAAAATGAAATATCAGCGGAATGGTTTCCCACGAATCCCATCCGCTGAAATAATCTTTTCCCTTAAAAATAGTTCTTAAGAACTTCCACCTTGTCAAGGCGCTCCCAGGGCAGGTCCAGGTCATCTCTTCCGAAATGTCCGTAAGCCGCTGTCTGCTTGTAGATGGGCCGCCTTAAGTCAAGCATTTTGATAATTCCGGCAGGACGCAGGTCAAACTGCTCCCGGATCATCTCCACCATATCCTCCTCGGAGATCCTGCCGGTACCGAAGGTATCCACCATGATGGATGTGGGTTTGGCAACTCCGATGGCATAGGACAGCTGAATCTCACACTTGTCTGCAAGTCCCGCAGCCACAATATTCTTGGCCACATATCTGGCCGCATAGGCCGCGGACCGGTCCACCTTGGTACAGTCCTTGCCGGAGAAGGCGCCGCCGCCATGGCGGGCATATCCCCCGTAGGTATCCACGATAATCTTCCTTCCGGTCAGGCCGCTGTCACCCTGGGGACCGCCGATGACAAACCGTCCCGTGGGATTGATAAAGAACTTGGTATCCGCATCCACCATATCCGGTGGAAGAATGGCATCAAAAACATACTGCCTGATATCTTCGTGAATCTGCTTCTGACTGATATCCGGGTCGTGCTGGGTGGACAAAACCACTGCATCAAGCCTTACCGGCTTCCCATTCTCATCGTACTCCACCGTCACCTGGGTCTTCCCATCCGGCCGGAGATAGGGGAGGGTTCCATCCTTTCTCACCTGTGAAAGTCTTCGGGAAAGCTTGTGGGCCAGGGAAATGGGATAAGGCATATACTCCTCTGTCTCATTTGTCGCATAGCCGAACATCATGCCCTGGTCTCCCGCGCCGATAGCGTCCAGCTCCTCATCGGACATCCTGTTTTCTTTGGCCTCAAGAGCCTTGTCAACACCCATGGCAATGTCGGAGGACTGCTCATCAAGGGCAACAATCACGCCGCAGGTATCTGCGTCAAAACCAAACTTGCCCCGGGTGTATCCGATCTCCCGGACAGTATCCCGGACGATTTTCTGGATATCAACATATGCGTCCGTAGTTACCTCTCCCATGACCAGAACAAGTCCTGTGGTCATGGATGTCTCACATGCCACCCTGGCCATGGGGTCCTTGGCCATCAGGGCATCCAGTATGGCATCGGAAACCTGGTCACACATCTTATCCGGATGTCCCTCCGTGACCGATTCCGAAGTAAATAATCTTCTCTCCATATAATTAATAATCTCCAATTCATCTATCTATGCCGATGGTACAGCAACATCATATCCTGTAATTAGTCAGCCAACAATCTGCATTGATATTCTTCATCCGCCCCATAGGGGCTTTATTTCAGCGGCAGGGTCAATCAGTTGGCCGTGCCGGTTCTGAATCTGAACTTGTTTGCATCCTTCTCGGAATCCACCTTCTCAATCATGCCCCCCAGCTCCCGGAGCTTCTCGTCAAAACGTTCATAGCCCCGGAGGATATAGCCGATCTGAGTCACCGTGGTATAGCCTTCCGCTGCCAGGCCGGCGATAACCAGGGCTGCCCCTGCACGCAGGTCAGGGGTTGATACGATGGCGCCGGTGTACTTTTCCACTCCGGTGATGATGGCCGTGTTCCCATCCGTCACCTTGATATTGGCACCCATGCGGCGGAGCTCCTCCACGTAGCGGAAGCGATTTTCAAAGATGCTCTCCGTGATGATGCTGGTCCCCTTGGACAGTCCCAGGGTAATGGCCATCTGGGGCTGCATATCTGTCGGAAATCCCGGATAGGGGAGGGTCTTGATCTGGGTATGTTTTAATCGCCTGGTAGCTACCACCCGGACCGCATCATCCGACTCCTCCACCTGAGCCCCGATCTCCGTCAGCTTGGCAGAGATTGCCTCAAGATGCTTGGGGATGACATTCTTCACCAGGATATCACCATGGGTGGCTGCCGCAGCCATCATAAATGTCCCTGCTTCAATCTGGTCAGGAATAATGGAATACTCCGTATTGTGGAAGCGGGAAACTCCTCTGATCCGGATCACGTCCGTCCCGGCTCCCTTTATATTGGCGCCCATGCTGTTTAAGAAGTTAGCCACATCAACAATATGAGGCTCTTTTGCCGCGTTTTCGATGATGGTGTTGCCCTCTGCCATGGAGGCTGCCATCATGATGTTGATGGTTGCTCCCACAGAGACCACATCCAGGTAAATGTGATTGCCCCGCAGAGCTTCTGCCTCGGCAATGATCATACCATGCTCTATCTTCACTTCCGCTCCTAATGCGCGGAATCCCTTCAGGTGCTGGTCTATGGGCCGGCTTCCGATATCACAGCCACCAGGCAGCACCACCTGTGCCTTTTTATACTTGCCCAAAAGAGCACCTATCAGGTAATAGGATGCTCTGATCTTTCTTATGTATTCATTATCCACGATCAGACTGCCGCCTGAGTCGATATTCTTACCGCTGATCAGTACTTCATTCGGTCCTTTTCGAACAACTCTCGCGCCAATGCCTTCCATGGCATGGAGCAGAACATTAATATCCCGCACATCCGGCATATTATCGATAAGACACTCTCCATCAGTCATAATCGCTGCTGCCAGGATTCCCAGTGCCGCATTCTTTGCTCCGCCAATCACAACCTCACCAACTAAGGGGTTGCCGCCTTTCATAATATACTGTTCCATCATGCACCTCTATATCTATATTCACGTAACCGTCTCAGCGGTTACTACTCTTATATTCAAAATCTGAATCCGTCTTCGATCTCCAAACCTTTCTGCTTTTAGCCTTCGAAAATCATATATTATCATGTGGGACTTTTCACAAGTCCTGCTGCCGGCAGCTTTGCCGGAACGACGTCCTGCTGCAGGAACCGGACGTCAGTCATAAAAGCAGTTCCAACTCTCATAACTCCTGCTTATTTCCCAGACATTTTTCATGTTTCAGGAAAAGCAACCGAAAACGAACGCTGTTTATGTATGGAATGTGTTCAAAGAGTCACATTCTTCTTTTACGTACAGTTATTTTATTATAACAAGAATAAACCTGTTTGTAAAACGAAAATTTAGCTTTTTCTTTTCTTCTTTTTCCTTACGGAAAATCCGAAAGACCCCCTGGACCGGCCCAGGTCAAAGTAAGTACCATGAGAATAGACCACGGGATCTGCCTTTTCCAGGTGAAAGCCCCCCTTCTCATCCATATATTTCTCATCCACCGTCACATGGACCACATCTGCCAGAAACATGTGGTGGGATCCCAGGGGGATCATCTGCCTGACCCGGCATTCAATATTTACCGGGCTTTCCTCAATGGAGGGAGCCTGCACCTTCCTTGACCTTATTCTGGTAAGTCCGGTCATGGCAAATTTATCTACATTTTTCCCTGACCTGACACCACAGAAGTCAAGAGCTCTGGTCATAGCTGCCGTGGTAAGATTGACCACAAACTCACCGGACTCAGTGAGAGCCTGGTAGGAGTGCCGCTCCGGGCGCACAGAAATAGAGAGCATGGGCGGGTTCGTGCATACAGTCCCCGTCCAGGCGATCGTGATCATATTATCCTTGCCCGCATTATCCCTCACGGTAACCAGCACAGCCGGCAGCGGGTAAAGCATATTGCCCGGCTTAAAGTCTATCTTTCCCATGCTCTGCATCCTTTCATCAGATTGCTGCCTTAATCGCCTTGCGGATCTCCTCTAATTGATCCGGATCTGACTCATGAGGCACCCAAGCCACCTTCACATCATCACCCTTGTATCTGGGAATCAGGTGCAGGTGGAAATGGAACACCGTCTGTCCGGCAATCTCGCCGTTATTCTGCACTATGTTGAGCCCCTCACATCCCAGGGCATCTCTGAGGGCCCGGGCGATGCAGGTTGCCAGTGAGAAAAGTCTTCCTGCTGTCTCCCCATCCAGATCATAGATATTATCAAAATGTTCCTTGGGGATGATCAGGCAGTGGCCTTTTGTGGCGGGATTGATATCCATCATCACTCTGAAATGTCTGTCCTCGTAAATGGTAGCTGAGGGGATCTGCCCCTTTGCGATCTTACAGAATATACAATCGTCTTTCATAATGCTTGTGTCCTTTCTTATTTATTTCAGTCCCCACCAATAAGGGAGAGACATTTTTCCGGGTTTATCAGTCATCTCTTCTACAGGAGAACCGGACTATCCTCTTCCTGAATATAGGTAAATATCAATGTTGTAAGGGGCGGCAGGGAAATCCGGATCGACCAGGGTCTGAAATCACACCTCTGCCTCCTGGAAACTTCATCCTGCCGGTCATATATACCGGTTCCGCCATAAAGGGCTCCGTCACTGCTCAAAAGCAGACGGTATCTTCCATACTCAGGAACACCCAGCTGCCAGTCCTCATAGAGCCTGCCGCTGAAATTAGAGACAAACAGCAGCAGGTTATTCTTTTTAGAAGTCCGGCGCACAAAGCTTACCACTGAGGAAACGGCATCCACACAGTTGACCCACTCAAAGGAGATATCTTCAGAATCTGAATCACTCAGGGCCGGATTTCCCCTGTAAATTTCGAAAAGCTTTCTTATATAAGCCTTGTCCCTGTCTTCTGTTCCCACAAGTGACCAGGCTTTTTTGCCGGGAACTCCCATCAGGAATGCTTCTGTCATCCTGCTTTCTGCTGACAGCTTATCATACTCAACCGGCGGCAAATTGTCAATGGAGAACTTTCCGGACTTTCTCTCGGGATTGATCAGAAGCAGGGAGGACTCCAGCTCCTGATTCTGAAGAGGAAGTGTCAGGCGATAATGCTCTTTCCATCTCCGGTCTGCCTGGCTAGTCAGATAATTCTTCATATTACTCCTGAGATTTCGATCCCAATAATAGTCAAAGCCCCGGTAAAGGGAAGACCGGCCCCTGCTTCCTGTATCCATCCGTTCATCCGCAATCAGCAGAAGGCTGACATCCTCCTGCCGGATCAGGCTGACTGCCTGTCTCAAAAAATGAATATTATCCCTGGGAATCTGCTCTAATTCCAGGCCAACAGTCATATCTAAATTATTAGATGTATCAACCCCGGGAACAATCATATCAGATATACCCTCAAATACAAACCCATCCACATGATACTGACGGATCCATAAGGCCAGGGCAGAAAGGGCCAGACTCCTTACCTCCGGCTTTTTGAAACAGAATCTCCACATGTTCCTTTCCGGGTCATATCCGATCCGGCTGTCTGAGTATCCATACAGGGCGGGGCTGTCAAATGCTCCCCCGGACTCCCCTACCGAGAAGAAGCCGGGAGATATTTCCAGGAGAACACCTACCCCATGATTGTGGGCTTCATCAATCACTTTCCGGAGCCGGTCAACCGACCCTCCGCAATAAGGAGTACGGCACATGCCGGTAGCATACTGGTTAACCCTTCTTCCTTCACCTTTTATAATATGCTGGGAAAAGAGCAGATGTGAAAAGGTCCCGTCAAAAAGGAGTCCCATATCAAGATCCGTCCCGTCAAAAACATCACAGACAGAAGAAAGCAGAGTCTTCCTGGCTTTGTACTTTCTATTCCTCATCCATGACTGATCTGACCAGGAGAAATCATTAATATCTAACATTTTCGATGCGTTCCCATCTCCCTCCTCCTGCATCAGTCCACAGGGATCGGCGATTTGATAGACTTCTCCCTGCATGGTCTTGATCTCAAACTTATAGAGATGGTCTGATGACAGTCCGGGGATGAACAGCTCATAGATTCCCGAACGTTCAAGCCTGTTCATGGGATAGATCATGCCATTCCAGAAATTAAAATCTCCGACAACACTTACTCTTTTGGATATGGGTGCCCAGAAAGCAAAGTACATGCCCTCCACACCTTGAATAGTCATATGATGACAGCCCATCTTCCTGTGAGCTCCGATCCATTCCCCGGCAAGAAAGCTCTCCTCCTCCGTCTCTGTAATCTGGCAGGGAATGCCATAAGGATCGTCCGAGACAAATGTATTCCCATCCCGGAAGGTCATCTTAAGCTGATAGTGGAAGGGCTCCCTCTCAGGCAGATACAAAGCATAGACAGGCTGCCTCTCAATAGGATCCATCTTATAGGAATCTCCATTATCCTTTATCAGTTCTATCTCAACGGCATCCGGATGATAGGCTGAGATCACCTGCCCATCCTTCACATAATGCCTGCCCAGAATACGTTTGGGCATGCTGTTATTACCATATACAAGATCCATGACCTGATCCTGTGTGATTATCTCACTGATCTCAAACCTCATAATATACGCCCTCGAACAAAAAGCCAGGAACATCTTAAGATCCCGGCTTTTTCATGGTATGTAGTCAAACAAAAAATATATATATGCACATGGAGAAAAAATATATCGATTACTGTAGATATAATGTCCTCAGATGTACAAGATTATCCGTATGCTGTTCTAAAGCTTTCTGCAGGTAATTATCAATACTTACATAATCCCGTTCCACAGCATCAAAGAATGCCTCGATATAACAGGTCTTAACATCAAAGAAGCATCTGGCAAGATCACGGTTTTTCTGGCTGTCCATATCCGAATCCGGGAACAGCTTGGTCAGCAGATACTCAACTGCATCTTCGGAGGACTCTGCGGACTCCATATAGTTGGCAATAATCGCCTCCTTGGATACGCCAAGGGCGTAGAGAAGCAATGCGGTACAGATTCCTGCCCGATCCTTGCCTGCAGCACAATGCCACAGAATCGCTCCCCCTCTGTTGTTGGACACCAGATAGAAGAACTGCTTGATCTGCTTCTGCACAATCTGGTTATTGACAAACTTCATGTACATGCGCTTCATATATGCATCCGGATCAATATCCGAATCCCGGATCAGGTCACGAATCTGATTCATGGCCTCCTCCGTCTTCTCATCTGCCCGATGTCTCAGGATAAAGAGGGATTTCAGGCGGTTCTCAAGAATATCCCTGTCCATGGTTCCGAAGATACCCAGTCCCTGAATATCCTCCATAAATAACGGATTCCAGATCTCCGACACACCCTTGATCTGAGGATTGGGCATCATAATCCGCTCCTTCCTGGTACGCAGATCAATGATGGTCCTCACATCATACTCCCTGGTCAGGATATCAATATCCTCCGGAGTTGCCCGGTAAAGCATACCGCTCTTGATAAGTTTCTTACTCTTTATATAATGTCCATCCTGTGTCCGGATGCCGCCAAGATCTCTGGTATTGGGCATCCCCGAAAGCGGTAATCGATTATTCATATATAAACCTTCCCCTTTTTCAATATATCAATCATCTAAGCTATACTCTATTATAATTCTTAACTACAGGAAATGTCAATTAGAAAAAAGGAGGGCTGTCTCATTTAAGAAAAAAGGACGCAAAATCCCAGGAGGGTTTTTGCGTCCATGACTAGATAAATTGGCTAAACGATTATTTAAACTCAAAAACCTCTCTGCTGCTGCAGTTATACCGAGGCTTTATTTGGCAACCGGCTTTCTGAGTACACCCAGAAGCACAGCTCCTACAATGGAGCCTACCAGGAGGGAAACGATATACATTACCGCATTACCTACAACGGCGAACACGAAAACACCGCCGTGGGGTGCCATCAGTGTACACTTAAAGAGCATGGATAATGCACCTGCCACTGCAGATCCGATTACACAGGAAGGGATAACATGCAGGGGGTCACCGGCTGCGTAAGGGATTGCTGCCTCAGAGATAAAGCACAGTCCCATGATTGCATTGACCGGAGAGTTAGCGCGGTCATTGTCGCTGAATTTGCTCTTGAATGCCCAGGAGGAGATGGCAATTGCGATCGGGGGTACCATACCGCCAACCATAACAGCTGCCATAACCATGTATCCGGCATCGGTCTGCCATGCCAGAGCACCTGTGGCAAATACATAAGCTGCCTTGTTGAAGGGGCCGCCCATATCAACGGACATCATGCCGCCCAGGATTGCGCCCAGTAAGATAATGTTATTCCCCTTGCTCAGGGATTCAAGACCGTTGGCAAGGAGGGTGTTGAGCCATGCGAAGAATGGATTGACCGCGAACATGACCACCATGATCAGGGCCAGCCCCAGTACCGGATAAATCAGCATGGGCCTTAGTCCATCCATGGATTGGGGCATCTTCTCGGTAATCTTCTTAAGTCCCAGTACCAGATAACCTGCAATAAAACCAGCGAACAGGGCACCGATAAATCCGCCGGATACCGGGTTAACCTCAGCGCCGCTTACCTGTGCGATGATGGAGGCAAAGGAAGTTCCCTGGGCCGCCATCCAGCCGCCGACAAAGCCGGGCATCAGACCGGGCCGGTCGGCGATACTCATGGCGATATAGCCGGCCAGAATCGGAAGCATAAAGTTAAAGGCATACTCACCTGCGGTTTTCAATATGGCCGCTGCCGGTGTATTCTTACCGAAGTTGGCAGCCGGCTCCGGATTATCAATCAGGAAGGCCAGAGCAATCAGGATACCACCGCCGATAACAAAGGGGAGCATGTGGGATACACCATTCATCAGATGCTTGTAAATCTGACGGCCGATGCCTTCACCCTCTCCTTCTTCAGCCGCAGCCTCTCCGGTATGATGATAGATGGGTGCCTCTCCGTTTACCACTTTCTCGATGAGTTCCTGGGATTTATGGATACCATCCTGCACCTTGGTCTTGATCAGGGGTTTGCCGTCAAAACGAGCCATCTCGACATTCTTATCTGCCGCGATAATGATACCATCACAGTTTGCGATTTCTTCTGCGGTGAGGATATTCTTGGCTCCGCCGGATCCGTTGGTCTCTACCTTGATAGGGATTCCCAGCTCTTTACCCTTCTCCTCCAGAGCCTCTGCAGCCATATAAGTGTGGGCAATACCTGTGGGGCAGGCAGTGACGGCAAGCACCCGGTAACCGGAGGCAGCCGGTGCAGCTGCAGCCGCCGGAGCCTCTTCCTGGGCAGCCTTTGCATCTTCTTCTCCGTACTTTTCGGTTTCCTTATCATCAATTGCCTTCAGATACTCGTCCACGTTCTTTGCAGCAAATAACTGCTCTCTGAAACTTCCGTCCATCAGGATGGAGGAAAGTCTTGCCAATGCCTCCAGATGCACATCGGCCCCGGTAGCCGGTGCAGCAATCATGAAGAAGAGGTTGGATGGCTCTCCGTCCAGGGCATCACAATCGATGCCGCCCGGAACTGTGATAGATGCGATCCCGGGATTCTGTACTGCATCATTCTTGGAATGGGGGATGCATATACCCTCTGCAATTGCAGTTGCTCCCTCTGACTCTCTTTTCAGTATGCCCTTCTTAAACTCAGCTTTATCTGAGATATTGCCAGCCTTGTCATGAAGATCAACCAGAAGATCCAGCATCTCCTCCTTGCTGCTGACGTCTGCATTAAGGACAACCGCTTCTCTCTTTAATAAATCAACGATTCTCATAATATATCTCCTATATTTAAATATTTAAATATAACACGAATTGCTCCGCTGCAAAACAGCTATCGCTGTTATCTTCATATCTGTTCCAGCATTGCCTGATACATTTCCAGGGATGCCAGCCCTTCCGAAAATGCGGTGGCGCTGCCTGCTGCAGTACCGCTCTTAAGTGCCTCATCATAGCTGCCGTTCTTAAGATAGCCGGCGATAAAACCGGCCACCATGGAATCTCCGGCTCCCACCGAATTCACCACTTTGCCCTTAGGTGTTCCAATCTGGATGGCCTCCCCTTCCTCAGGAATCAGGATAGCCCCATCTCCCGCCATGGAAATCAGCACATTGCGTGCGCCCTTCTTCTGGAGCTCTTTTGCGTAATACTCGATATCTTCCTTTGTTTTGCATACCGTGTTAAACATCTCGCCCAGCTCATGATTGTTGGGTTTAATCAGGAATGGATGGTATTTTAGAACATTAAGCAGAAGATCCTTTGTGGCGTCGACAGCAATCCGGATATTCTTTCCTTCCAGTCTGGCCATGATCCGCTCATAGATATCATCCGGCAGTGTATTGGGAATGCTGCCCGCAAGAACCAGAATATCATCAGCTGTCAGGGTGTCCAGCTTATCAAAAAGTGCACTGATTGCCTCATCGGTAATCACCGGACCCTGTCCATTGATTTCTGTCTCATCCCCATGCTTCACCTTCACATTAATCCGGGAGTTGCCCTCAGGCAGGTGAATAAAGTCTGCCCTGATCCCGATGGAGGCCAGTCCTTCCTCGATGGCCTTGCCGGTGAAGCCGGCGACAAATCCCAGGGCAGTTGTCTCAAGACCCAACGTATTCAAAACATTAGATACATTGATTCCCTTTCCCCCGTAGAAGATGGATTCCCGTGTCGCCCGGTTGATATCTCCCGGTATAAGTTCGTCCAGGAACACGACATAATCCAGAGCCGGATTAAAAGTTACCGTATAAATCATATCCGCAACCCTCCTTTTAGTTTTCCGTCTGAAATGACGGTGTCAGTATTATCTTGCGACATGATATTTATCATGATTCTTAATATGTCCCATCCTTCCCCTTCCGGGAGCAGGAGAAAAGAAAATTAAGATATTCTTAAGAATCCTGTAAATTATACTATGATTCTTCATAAATAGCAAACAGTATTTCCTTTGGAACATAAGATTCATAAGGAACATAAGCCTGGACCCCTATTATCATCTATTGTGGTAAATGTTCAGAAAAACGAAAGCATTGACATGAATAAAAAAACTAATTATACTCAGGAAGAGAAGACACATTAAATTAACACACCTTACTGCTTTGCGCATTTGAATGGAGGTGCGCCATGAACTGCCCTAATTGCAACGCTCCCTATGATGGAGATTTGAAGTACTGTCCCGAGTGCGGACATCCTCTGAGCAATGCCCATTATACACAATTATCAGACCGGAAAAGTATCCAGAATCAAAAAAAGAGCAGGCGGATCCTGCTGATTATCGTCATTCTTTTGCTGGCGGCTGCAGCTGCCGGTCTTATCGGATACCGGGTATATCTGGGATTAATTGAGAAAAAATGCCGTGAAGCTACAGATAAGATTTTCGCTGTCGCTCATGACCTGGATTTTTCATCCGTTGATCCGGACCTTCTGCCGGAAGAGCTTAGAGATGAACCGGATGTCCGGTCACTGATCAGGTCCAGACTGTATGAGTCTCTTAATGTGGACCCTGACAGTATTGCAGGAGGCTATATCAGTAAATATTTAGATACGGACAAGCTCCTTGATGACATCGTAAGCTCCGCATCTTATGAAATCCTCTCGACTGATGCGGATTATCACTCCTGCCGGGTCACTGTGCGGACTTCTAATACCGATTACAGCGCATTGCAAAGCACAGTATATGAAGAGCTGAAAAAGCAGATCAGTGATACCGACAGTCTCTGGAAGGCGATGAGGGATTTCTTTTCCTCCATAATCGGAGGAGATCAGGAGGATTCGGACAACCCGGACCTGTCCGAAAAACTGGCCGAGATCTATCGCACTGCCAAGGAGAAAACCCCGGATGTATCCTCAACCGGAACCCTCACTTTCGGTATCGAGGATGGAGCCTGGACTCTTACAGATCTGGACGAAGACCTCTTTTTCAGCTATTATGGAATCAGCTCATTTACATCTGATGCAGAGACAGAGAATCAGTAAATGCAAAAGCTGCACAGTATTTCTTCATCGAAACACTGTGCAGCTTCTTTTTTATTTCCCTTTCTCGTTATTCAGATATTTTTCAATCTGCCGCACTGCCTGCTCTTCATCACTGCCCTCTGCAATCACGGTGAGGTTGGCTCCCTTCGGCAGTCCTAACGACATCATGCCCATCAGACTCTTCGCATTCACACGGCGGTTCTCAGACTCTACATAAACCTTACTGTCATACTGACTTGCGGTCTGGATGAACAGTGCGATCGTACTTGGATCGAGACCGGATGGAATCCTGATCTCCATTGACTTAGTTATCATGTCTACCTCCACTTCCATAACATTCGTAATCGCCTCGGCAATTGCACGTGTGTTGATATCAGGCATGTCCGCTTTCTCTGATATGCTGAGCAATCTGACTCAGCTTTCTCAGCCGATGGTTCACTCCTGATTTGCCTACTGCCGGACTCAGCATCTCCCCAAGCTCCTTCAGAGAAGCTTCCGGATCCTCCAGACGCGCCCCGGCTATATCTCGTAATCCGCCTGAAAGCTTATCCAGGCCGATAGTTTTCTTTATATATTCAATAT
This sequence comes from Eubacterium sp., assembly GCA_017459345.1. Classification (GTDB taxonomy): domain Bacteria; phylum Bacillota; class Clostridia; order Lachnospirales; family Lachnospiraceae; genus Anaerobutyricum. The sequence continues at coordinate 11,416 of JAFUDC010000138.1, read as the reverse complement.
CTTCGATTTGTTTTCTGGCTGCAGAAACTGTTTTGTTAATGTTGGCCGCCTCGCAATTGACCCTGCGATTCACGGAATTACGCACATCCTTCACTATACGAATGTTCTCAAACTTCATCAGAGAGATATGTGCTCCGAGGACATTCATGGCGTCGGATATGGTTGTCCCTTCCTTCATATATACAACATGGTACTTTTTTCGAAGAACTATCCTGGCATCCAAACCGAAGAAGGCAAAAAGCTCTCTGATCTGATCTGCGGACTCTGCCTGGGAGCAGACGATCTCAAAGTGATAATTCTTCTCCGGATCCGTCACAGATCCCGAAGCCAGAAAAGCTCCCCTTAGGTATGCCCTCCGACAGCATGTTCTCTGCAGGAGGGGATCATGTACTCTGCTATGCACCTCATCGATTTCGCCCAGATTATTGATCAGGCCGGTGGCCTTTAATACCATCAGAGCATCTCCGGACCTGTCCAGAGATATCTGAAAGGATCTGGTCTTCTTCAGATAATTATGTCTCTGCGCAGAAACCTTGGGCTGTATGTCGAAGGCTGTCCGTATTAAGGTGTAGAATCTTCTGGCTGCCGCCGCATTCTCCGTATGAAGTCTTAATCTGTAATCTCCCTGTCCGGACCTGGCCAGGCCGCCTGACAGGCTGATGATTGCTGCCAGCTCGGCAATCACACAGTGAAGGTCGCCGGCCTTAAGATGTGACAGTTCCTCTTTTACCTCCGAAGAAAATGACATCTCTTACTCCAATCTTGCTGCTTAAAAGCCCAGGAACCGGACCTCAGTCTCCAGCATTACGCCAAACTGCCTTCCTACCTTCTTCTGGACCTGACGAATCAGAAAACGGATCTCTTCAGCCTCCGCGCCGCCTTTATTAATCACAAAACCACTATGCTTCTCGGAGACCTGGGCACCGCCAACCGTATATCCCTTAAGTCCTGCATCCTGGATAAGCTTCCCTGCAAAATACCCCTCCGGCCGCTTAAATGTGCTGCCGGCGCTGGGATACTCCAGCGGCTGCTTTTCCCTTCTCCTGGCCGCAAGTTCATTCATCCTGTCTAGAATCTGCCTCGGATCTCCGGGGGTTAATGACATTCTTGCGCCCAGGACGATATAATCCCTTTCAAATACGCAGCTATGCCTGTAGGAAAGATCCATCTGCCCAGCGGGTACCCGCAGAAATTCGCCCTCTGGAGTCAGTACATCCACATCAATCAGGATATCCTTCATCTCGCCGCCATATGCCCCGGCATTCATAGCCACGGCTCCGCCGAGAGATCCAGGAATACCTGCGGCAAATTCCATGCCGGAAAGGCCATGTTCATGGGCAGCTCTTGCAATCTTTGCCAGAGATGCTCCGGCTTCTGCCTCAACCAGGTTATCACTTACGCTGATTCCGGATAAAAGTTTGCCGATATGGATAATCAATCCATCATATCCCTCATCAGAAACAAGCAGATTCGTGCCGTTGCCGGTGACAAAACAGGGCACTTCCTGTTCTCCTGCAAGCTCTATGGCAGCTTTGAGCTCCCGTCGGTTTCCCGGTTCCACAAAAAAAGCTGCCGGTCCTCCAACCTGAAAGCTGGTATGTCTGCTCATAGGCTCCTGTTCCATAACGGCTCCTTCTTTGATCTGTTCCTTCAATGTCCTGATGAATTCCTGTCTCATAACTACTCCTGCCATATATGAACCTATCAAAAACTTATCAATAACAAGCCATTGTACAATACCCCCCATGCCAGGATTTCTGGCGCCGCATATGAATATAAGGGGGTTATTGTGCCTGCGGCGCATGCACACGATTGCGCAGTTGAATTTAACTGCTGACGCAGTTGCGCAATCGGCGCAGTCCGGCGCGTAGGCCGGACTTATACAATAAACCCCATGCCAGCTTCTGCGCCACCATGCATATAAGGGTTTATTGTATATAAACATACAGACTAATCATACTAAAAAAAACAGGGAAGTACAAGGTACAAAGAATACAAAAAAAAGGAGGCTTTGTGCCTCCTTTTAGGTAAATCGTCAAAAATATTTTTTCCCTTTCAACCAAGAATCAGTTTTGCGCAACCATAAATCCCCGCATCATTTCCCAGAGACGCCAGGACAAAGCCGGTGGTCTGCTGTTTTCCATAGGTAAAATCTTTAAAATGCTTTTCCACATGATCGATGATGATCTGACCTGCCTTGGAAACCCCGCCTCCGATTACAAATACTTCCGGGTCGATGACGCCGGAGATAAAGGACAAGGCCCTGGCCAGTCGTTTGCCAAACAGGTCCACCTGAGTTATGGCAAATGGATCTCCTGCCTTGGCGGCATCAAAGATATCCCTGGCTGTGAGAGGGTCACAGGACTTAAGGGAAGTCCGTGAATCAGCCTTCCCAAGAGCCTTTTTTGTCTCATTCACAATACCGGTAGCAGAGCAGTACTGTTCGACACAGCCGGCTTTTCCGCAGTTGCAGTGCACCGTCTCGTGGCTGTTCAATGTGATATGTCCGATCTCACCACCATAGCCATGGGCTCCCGTAATCACCTTGCCGCCAATGATGATGCCGCCGCCGACACCAGTTCCCAAAGTGACCATCACCGCATCCTGATACCCGCTGGCGCTGCCCTTCCATACCTCACCAAGGGCAGCCATGTTGGCGTCATTGCCCACTGCGGCCGGAAGCCCCAGGGCAGCTTCGATTTCATCTTTGACATGCTTTTGGCCCCAGCCCAGGTTCACGCAGCTGTCCACGAAGCCATCTCCGACCACGGTTCCAGGGACTCCGATTCCGATGCCGGCAAATTCTTCCTTATCTAATCCCATTTCTTTCATCTTCTCCTGACAGGACCCGGCGATATCGGAAAGAATATCTCCCCCGCGAGAAGTATCAGTGGGAATCTCCCATTTCTCCGTAAGCTCTCCATCCGTTGTGAAGAATCCAAGTTTTACTGTGGTGCCTCCCACATCGGCACCGATCACATATTTTTTCATGCTATGCTCCTTTCATTCCTCCGTGTTCTGGGCAAGGGTCCCGGTCACCCGGTTATAAAGCTCCTGTGCCGCATTATATCCCATCTTCTTGGCCCGGTAATTGATGGCTGCCGACTCAGCGATAACCGCCAGGTTACGGCCCGGTCTGATGGGGATGGAGAAGCAGACGACTTTATTTCCAAGGAATTCGATATATTCTTCATCCAGGCCCAGGCGGTCATAATTCCCTTCCCGGTTCCAGTCCTCCAGCCGGATGACCATGTCGATAGTCTGATTGATCATGACACTTTCTACTCCGAACAGGCTCTTCACATCCACGATGCCGATTCCCCGAAGCTCGATAAAATGTCTCGTGATATCCGGGGATGTGCCGATCAGAGTATCATGGCTGACCTTGCGGATTTCCACCACATCATCAGACACCAGACGGTGGCCCCTCCGAATCAGTTCCAGAGCCGCCTCGCTCTTACCGATCCCGCTCTCGCCCATGATGAGGACACCCTCGCCGTAGATATCGACAAGTACCCCGTGGATAGAAATGCGGGGAGCCAGCTCCTCAGAGAGCCATCGTACCGCCTCGGCAATAAAATCAGAAGTGGTGATCGGTGTGGAAAAAACCGGAATGGAGTACTCCTCAGCCAGATCCAGAATAAGCTCAGAAGGATCCATCCCCCAGCAGTATACGATGCAGGGAATCTTCTTATCAAAGATGTGGATCAGGTTGTTCCTAAGCTCATCCTGATCAATCTGCTGCATATACTCATCTTCCACCTTGCCGATAACCTGGATGCGGTCCGTATCAAAATGGTTAAAAAAACCGGTCAGCTGCAGTCCGATCCGGTTAACGGCAGATTTGTTGATATTGATATGGTCAATCTGGATGTCAGGGAGAAGGTTTTTCAGTTCCATCTTCTTTATAAAGTCTGTCAGTTTTACTTTGTACATATGTGTCTCCTTATCATTTCCCTTGTTCATGAAAAAAAGCAAATATCTCCTCCGCCACATTTTCCGTGATGCCGGGCACGTCAGACAGCTCCTGAACGGAAGCATCCCTGATCCTGCTGATATCCTTAAAGTACTTCATCAGAGCCTTACGCCTGGCCGGTCCGATCCCCTTGATATCATCCAGCACAGAATGAACCTGTCCCTTGCTCCTCAGGCTCTTGTGGTATTCTATGGCAAAACGATGGGCTTCATCCTGGAGGCGGGTGATCATTTTAAATGCCTCCGAATTCTTTGGGAAGTGGATGATTTCATTGTTATAATACAGCCCCCGGGTCCGGTGGAAGTCATCCTTGACCATGCCGCAGACCGGGATGTCAAGTCCCAGCTCATCAAGTACTTTGAGGGCTACATTGACCTGACCCTTGCCTCCGTCCATCATGAGCACATCCGGAAAGCGGGTGAAGCTGCCAAGCTCCGGAGTCTGTCCCTTACTGTTTAGTTCCTCCTGCTCTCTTAAGCCATGGGAAAACCGTCTGGTCAGGGCCTCCTCCATGCACCGGTAATCGTCCGGCCCTGCCACGGTCCGGATCTTAAACTTCCGGTAATCACTCCTCTTTGCCTTTCCCCTCTCGAAGACCACCATGGATGCCACATTCTGGTAGCCGTTGGTGTTGGAGATGTCGAAAGCTTCCATGCGGTTAAGCCCCCTGATTCCGATAAGCTGCTCTAATTCATGAACGGCACCGATAGTCCGGCTTTCCTCCCGTTTCAGCTTCTCACTATCCTTAAGGAGGACATTCTCCGCATTCTTTTCGGCCAGCTCCATCATCCTGTGCTTGCTGCCCCGCCTGGGAACCAGGAATGTCACCCTGCCGCCTCTCTTATCCGTCAGCCATTTTTCGAGTATCTCCCTGTCCGGCACCTCTTCCTGGGTCAGAATCTCTCTGGGAATAAAAGGGGTACCCATATAGAACTGCTTGATGAAATCCATAATGATCTCGCTCTTTTCGCTGTCCCCTATCCCGGTCATATGAAAATGGTCTCTTCCCAGCAGCTTGCCGTTTCGGATGAAGAAGGTGGAAACTACTGCCTCATCTCCGGATTTTGCTATGGCTATGATATCCCGGTCATCTCCGTCAGTCTGGTTGATCTTCTGCTTCTCCTCGATACGCTTTACACTCTCAATAAGATCCCGGTACTCTGCAGCTTCCTCAAACTCCAGGTCACGGGCTGCCGCCTGCATCTTACCGGTAAGGTCTTCCAGAATCTTCTTATTGTCTCCGTTCAGAAAGTCCACCGCCTTATCGATATGACTGCGGTAATCCTCCCTGGAGATGCTGCCCTGGCAGGGAGCATCGCACTGGTGGATCTGATAATATATACATGGCCGCTCCTTGCCTATATCCCTGGGAAGCACCCGATTGCAGTTCCGGATCCGGTAAACCTTATGCATAAGCTCCAGGGTCTCCTTAACCGCACCGGCGCTGGTATAAGGGCCGAAATATCTGGATTTGTCCCTCTTTACATTCCGGGTAAAGAGCACCCGGGGATAATCCTCCTGGACTGTCACCCTTATGTAGGGGTAGCTCTTGTCATCCTTGAGCATGGTATTGTAATGGGGCCGGTGCTCCTTAATCAGGTTGCACTCCAGCACCAGAGCCTCCATCTCTGAATCCGTGATAATATACTCAAAATATGCGATATGAGATACCATGTGCTCAATCTTGGCACTTCTCTTATAGCCCTTCTGAAAATACTGGCGAACCCTGTTCTTAAGAACCCTGGCCTTCCCCACATAGATAATCTCATCCTTATCGTTATGCATGAGGTAAACACCTGGCTTGTCGGGAAGCTTCTTTAATTCTTCCTGTATGTCAAACATATTGTCTCCTGCCACTTGAATCATGACTTAAACTTCCTGTATATTTATTCTATAAGTCCGGCCCAGGTGCCGGACTGCGCCGATTGCGCAGCTGCGCCAGCAGTTAAATTATACTGCCCTATCATTTTATCAGACATCTGTCTCTAATAATAAATGGATAATGAAGAAAATGCAACAAAAATACCGCATCACATGAGATATCACTTGCACATGCTGCGGTATTAATGTATTCAAGTCTCTATTTCGGGTTCAGGCGCATCCTCTGGAGCTGCAGCAGTTTCTATCGTGATCTCCGGTTTTGTCTGCCTTTCTTCTCCTGGTTCTTTCGCCTTAATCTGAGATTCATTATCCTTATACTTGTTATAGATATCCATAAACTGCTTGCCTGTGATGGTTTCCTTCTCAATCAGGAAAGCGGCGATTTCGTCCAGCACCTCCCGGTTGGCCCGGATGATGGCCAGTGCCTTCTCATAGGCATCTTTGAGGATATTCTTGACCTCCTCGTCAATCAGGGCTCCCGTGGCATCAGAACAGTTCATGACCGGTCTGCCATCCAGATACCGGCTCTCAATGGATTCCAGGCCCATGAGCCCAAAGGTCTCGCTCATACCATACTGGGTAACCATGGCCCGGGCCAGCTTGGTTGCCCGCTCAATATCATTAGATGCGCCGGTGGTGACGGAGTTGAACACAACCTCCTCTGCCGCACGGCCGCCGAAGAAGGTAACCAGCTCGCTTAAGATCTGTTCCTTGCTCATCAGATAGCGTTCTTCCTCCGGCACCTGCATGGTGTAGCCCAAAGCACCCATGGTTCTTGGCACGATGGTGATTTTCTGGACAGGCTCCGTATGCTTCTGTTCCGCGATACAGAGGGCATGTCCCACCTCATGGTAGGATACGATCTTCTTCTCATCCTCACCCAGGATCCGGTCTTTCTTCTCCTTACCGGCGATGACCACCTCCACTGCCTCCAGCAGGTCCTTCTGGTTTACGGCTGTCCTTCCTGCCTTGACGGCGCCCAGGGCTGCCTCATTGATCATGTTGGCCAGGTCGGAACCCACGGCTCCGGAGGTTGCCAGGGCAATCTCGTCAAAGTCTACGGAATCATCCATGAGAACATCCTTGGCGTGAACCTTGAGAGTCTCCACCCGGCCCTTGAGATCCGGCCGCTCCACGATAACCCGGCGGTCAAAACGGCCGGGACGAAGCAGGGCCTTATCCAGAACTTCTGGCCGGTTAGTAGCTGCCAGGATGATCAATCCCTTGGAGGAATCGAATCCATCCATCTCAGCCAGCAGGGCATTCAGGGTCTGCTCCCGCTCATCGTTGCCGCCGCCATAGTGGCTGTCACGGCTCTTGCCGATGGCATCCACCTCATCGATAAATATGATGCAGGGTGCCATGGACTGGGCCTGTTTAAAAAGGTCACGTACCCTGGAGGCTCCCACACCTACAAACATTTCCACAAAATCAGAGCCGCTTAAGGAGAAGAAGGGTACACCTGCCTCTCCGGCAATCGCCTTGGCAAGCAAGGTCTTACCGGTTCCGGGAGGTCCCACCAGCAGGGCTCCTTTGGGAAGCTTGGCTCCGATCTTGACATATTTTTCAGGATGATGAAGAAAATCCACCATCTCCGTCAGAGACTCTTTGGCCTCATCCTGTCCGGCTACATCAGCAAATGTCACGCCGGTCTTCTTTTCCACGTAAACCTTGGCGTTGGACTTTCCGACACTGCCCAGCATTCCGCCTCCCCTGCCCAGGTTGCGCATGATAAAATATCCCATGGCATAGATGAGCACAAAGGGCAGGACATAGCCTGCCAGGATTGACAGCAGCATGGAAGACGAGCTGTTATCCTGCTTGCCGAAAGTCACTCCGGCGCCTTTCAGGCGGTCTACCAGTTTATAATCGGAAATAGCCGCCGTGTAATATGTGGTTTTTACAAGAGGATTACTCTGTTTTTTGGGTTCAATCTGAATCCGGTTATCTGTAAGTGTAACCTTCTTGATTTCCTTCTTATCCAGCATAGTCAGGAATTCATCATAGGTTATCTCCTTCTGCTGCCCGTTCTTGTAACGGTTCATCACCGAGGTAAAAAGGACCGTCAGGCCGAGGCAGATTACCAGCATAATGACCGCTGACTGAATCTTTTTCTTTCTGTCCGGATCTTTATTCTGCTTGTTATTATCCATCTAACCTCCATTAAATTATTCAGCAAATAAGCAGGGGCTTTCAATCAAAACCTGATTAATGCTCTCATATAAACAAATCCCCTACAGCTGTTTTATTACTTCAATCGCATCTTTCATGTAATCATTCTCAGTAAACTCAATCTTGCCGGCATCGCAGGCTGCCGCAAGCCTGGGATCGATGGGAAGTCTGGCAAGAACCGGCACATGGTAGTCAGCCGCAATCTCATCAATGTGACTGGGTCCGAATACCTCAATTCTCTTTCCGCAGTCCGGACATTCCACATAGCTCATGTTCTCCACCAGACCAATGATGGGCACCTGCATCATGCGGGCCATGTTGGCTGCCTTCTCCACAATCATGCCCACCAGCTCCTGGGGCGAGGCCACGATTACGATTCCATCCAGGGGAATGGACTGGAAGATGGTCAGGGGCACATCTCCGGTTCCCGGAGGCATATCAATGAACATATAGTCAATATTATTCCATACAGTCTCACTCCAGAACTGCTTAATCACACCACCAAGCACCGGACCTCTCCAGATTACCGGGTCTGTCTCGTTGGACAGCATCAGGTTGACAGAAACCAGGTCAATACCGGTCCCGGTAGTGGCCGGAACGATCAGCCCCTCAAAATTACCAACCAGGTTCTCCTTCACCCCAAATGCCTTGGGAATGGAGGGTCCTGTGATGTCTCCATCAAGTATGGCTGTCTTATATCCCTCCCTCATGGAAGCGCAGGCAAGAAGGGAAGTCACCATGGATTTACCCACTCCGCCCTTGCCGGAAACCACGCCGATCACCTTCTTTACAGAGCTTCCGGCACTAAGCTTCTCCAGGAAATCCTTCGGGCTTGTTTGTCTTTCGGCACATTCTTCTCCGCAGCTGCTGCAATCATGTGTACAGTCACTCATATCTTATATCCTCGCTTTCATTTTTCCTTCACTTGAATCTCCTTTTTTGCTAACTCTGCAGCCGGCGGTTTAGCTCGATTACATTTTTTTCGATATCGCCGTTAAAAACGGCGGAACCGCAAACCAGCACATCTGCGCCGCAGTCTGCAATCCGGCGGATATTATTCAGCCCTACACCGCCATCCACTTCGATGAGAGTGGACAGGCCTCTGTCATCAATCATCTTTCGAAGCTGCCTGATCTTCTGGTCACAGTAGGGAATGTACTTCTGTCCGCCATAGCCGGGATTGACTGACATCAGCAGAACCATATCCAGATCATCCAGGATATAGTCCAGGACGTTAAGAGGGGTTGCCGGATTCAGCACCACGCCGGCCTTTTTTCCGCAGGATCTGATCTGCTGGATCACCCGGTCTACATGGGTACAGGCCTCCACATGGACAGTGATGATATCTGCTCCAAGCTCTGCCATCTGGTCAACATACCGGCCCGGCTCCTCCACCATCATATGCACATCAAAGATGGCATCAGTGACAGGGCGCAGGGAGGCAATTATGGGATTTCCAAAGGATATCTGGGGTACAAACATCCCATCCATCACATCAAGATGAACGTAGCGGGCTCCGGCCCGCACAGCGGTCAGTACATCTTCTCCAAGCCTGGTAAAATCTGCCGACAAAATAGAAGGTGCTATTGATTTCATCGAAATTATCTCCTTATAATTATACTCTTCATTACAAAAACTTCCCATATCCATATCATCTGATATGGAAAGTTTTAGTTCATTACATATTGAACAAAAAAAATGTCTGCTGCTCTGAGATAAAAGTGTTATCGACACTGCTATCATCATATCACAAAAGCCCAATCCTGCAAGAAAAAAATCGAAAATGTCACAAAATATTCAGAGTTGGCTTTTTAACCTTATTAGCGACAACAGCTTCACCCAGATAAACTCCGATATGATATTAGAATTGGCATTGAGCATTCACAAGAAAATGTTGTGTGCAATTATTTGTCTGTTGGAGATTTACATTTGCCGGAAAAAAAGTTATAATTGGATTCATACCGATTAGTGTCAATATCATATTGTAATTATTATGCAGCGTTTGAGAAAGGAGAACACCATGCGTTTTTATGCACCGACGAATGTATATGTAGAAAAAAACTGTGTGGAGAATCACAAAAAGGAACTGACTGCTTTAGGAAGCAGGGCCTACATCATCACAGGCAGACATTCCGCCAAAGCCAACGGCTCCTACGCGGATGTGACTGCAGTGCTTGATGAGGCCGGCATTTCCTATGTCCTGTTTGACGAAATTGAGGAGAATCCTTCGATTGAGACAGTGATGAAGGCATCTGCCATCGGAATAGAGGAGAAGGTAGATTATGTGATCGGGATCGGAGGAGGTTCGCCCCTCGATGCCGCCAAGGCCATCGCCCTCATGATTGCCAATCCGGATGAAGATCAGTCCTGCCTCTATAATCCCAAGGATCTTGCGGCTCCCCTCCCCTTTGCGGCAATCCCCACAACCTGCGGCACCGGCTCCGAGGTGACCCCCAATGCTGTCCTGACCCGCCACGACATAAAGACCAAGGGAAGCATCAAGTACAACATCTATCCCCAGCTTGCCCTGGTGGATGGAAAGTACCTGGCCTCCGCCAGCAGAAATCTGCTCATCAATACCTCCGTGGATGCCCTGGCCCATCTGGTGGAAAGCCGCCTGCATAAGAAAGCCAATGTTTATAATTATATGTTCTCGGAATACGGCTTAAAGCTCTGGTCGGGTCTGATTCCTTATCTGAAGGAAGAAAAAGAACTGGATGAAGCAGCTTACGGACAGTTTATGCTTACCTCCACCATCGCCGGCATGGCCATTGCCCAGACATCCACCTCCCTGCCCCACGCCTTAAGCTATGCCCTCACCTATCGAAGAAATGTAGCCCACGGCAAGGCCTGCGGCCTCTTCCTGGCGGCATATCTGGAAGAATATGCAAAGAACAGGTCGGAGGATGTTGAAACCGTTCTTTCTCTGCTGGGATTTGACAGTGTTGCTGCATTCGGCGCATTCCTGAACTCTATCCTGGCAGCGGAGACCATAAGCGCAGAGGAACTTGACCTGTATACGGACGAGCTGGTAAACAATGCTGGAAAGCTGGCCACCTATCCCTTTGAGATCAGCAGGGATGCTATCCGGACGATCGTGGAGAAGTCATTGGTGATTGCATAATTTCGCGTTAGTTCAGTTTAATCCTGCAGAACAATAGTAAAAAGGGTTGTGTCAGTATCGAGAGCCTGCTGCTCTGCGAAAACACAACCCTTTTCTTTTTATTATCATTAGATGTAAGATAAATATAAAACTCTCCGGATGTTAACTCACCCTCTGTTTATTTTCTTCTTCCCAGTCTTCTGGCCATCTCGATCTCGTACTCGTCGATATCCTTCTTGGGCATGGCCAGTGCATCCTCGATATCATCATCCACAAACTGCCCG
>JAFUDC010000137.1 GCA_017459345.1 Eubacterium sp. | reverse complement strand
CGTCCCATTTAAGTTGCTTTAATTGAACTGACCTCAGCCCTTCGGGCTGTCACTTTGGTGAAATCTTCTGATTTCGGCAGCTCAGGATCTGCTCTCAGCGATTCGTTGAGCTGTCACCTCAGCTATTTTTCTCCATTTAGGCTGCTTTAATTGAATCAGGGGTCAGCCCTTCGGGCTGTCACTTTGGCGTAATCTTCTGATTTCGGCTGCCAAGATTTTGCTTCCAACGATTTATCGAGCTGTTACCCTAGCTCTTTTTCTCCATTTCGGCTGCTCAAATCGAACTGGTCACAGCCCTTCGGGCTGTCACTTTGGCTCAATCTTCTGGTATCGGCTGCTCAGAATCTGTTTCCAGCGATCCGTCGAGCTGTTACTTTAGCTTATTCTCCCTATTTCGGCTGCTTTAATTGAAATAGCATCAGCCCTTCGGGCTGTTACCTTGGCAAAATCTCATGGTTTCAGCTGCCTGAAGGCTTCGAAAAAGTTAATCGCGTGAATAAGTCCCACGGATTGCTTCGCTGCTAAAGCAGCTCCCGCAATCCGCCACAGTATCTCGATTTCGCACTAATCGTGCTTCATCTCGATACTGTTTCCACGCAAACATCCACCGGATGTCCGCTTTGGATACTTAGGCATGTCGCACCATATGCCAGGCCAGCTTTACATGCTAGCATGACAGCTTGTCCTGTCGCATGGTGCTGGACTTATTCACTTAAATAGTTATAATATAGTAATCCCCCTTTGGGCGGCCTGCTCATAGATCTCATCGGGCCATACAGATACCTGGATTTCCCCGATATGAGCTTTTCTCAGATAGAACATGCAGATACGGGACTGGCCGATGCCGCCGCCAACAGTCTGGGGCAGCCTGCCTTCAAGGAGGGCTTTCTGGAAGGGCAGCTGAGCCCTTTCCTCACAGCCGGCCTTCTTAAGCTGTTCCTTGAGTGCTTTCTCATCTACCCGAATACCCATGGAGGATAACTCCAGGGCAATATCCAGAACCGGATAGTAAACCAGAATATCCCCGTTCAGGGTCCAGTCATCATAATCCGGGGCCCGTCCGTCATGTTTCTCGCCGTCAGACAGGATATCACCAATCTGCATGAGGAATACGGCACCGTACTTCTTGACCGCTTCATACTCTCTCTCCTTGGCTGACATACCGGGATAGGCGTCTACTAACTCCTGGGAAGTGATAAATGTAATCTCTTCAGGAAGGAAGCATTGGATGTACTCATACTTATTGGCCATATATTTCTCTGTGACGCGAAGTGCTTCATAGATAGATTTTACCACAATGCGAAGGGTTTCCTCATTCCGGTCATCCTGGGAGATAATCTTCTCCCAGTCCCACTGGTCCACATAGACAGAGTGGATATTATCTGTCTCTTCATCCCGGCGGATGGCGTTCATGTCCGTGTAAAGACCCTCTCCCTCCTCAAAGCCATATCGTTTGAGAGCCAGTCTTTTCCACTTGGCCAGGGAATGGACAATCTCAAATGGGCTGTCATCCTGCTCTTTTACCCCAAAGCTTACCGGGCGCTCCACACCGTTTAAGTTGTCGTTCAGGCCGGATTCAGGTGATACGAAAAGAGGGGCGGATACACGCTTTAAGTTCAGCTCGGCGGCCAACTCACGCTGGAAGAAATCCTTTACCTGCTTGATGGCAACCTGTGTTTCCTTCAGGTTCAGTACCGGCTTGTAGCCCTCGGGGATGTAAATTTGACTCATAGAAACACTCCTTTCAAAACAGCTTCTCTGCAGAATAATTGGGGCTTTGAGCAAACTTTTTCCGCAATTGCTTTCTTAGCTTACTTCAAATTCCGAAAAACTGCTTCTTAACATAAATTGTGCAAGCTATTTTACAATAATGTAAAAAATATCTATAAACAACAATACGCTGGCACGGTTCCTCTTAATGGCCCCATTGCCAGCGATCTTATTGTAATTATGAGCTCCGCAAATGATTGGGGCAGCGACAGACTTTACATCTGCCACCCAAACCCTCATTAATCTGCGGACAAAACTATAATAATTGATTTTTCATAATTATGCAAGTATAAATTATAGTAATTAATTTTCAATTCAGTTAATTAATTATAACTCACAGTTATTCACTGTTCTCGGGAAAGGAAGGACGTCGCGGATATTGCCCATGCCTGTAAGGTACATCACGCAGCGCTCAAATCCGAGACCAAATCCACTGTGACGGGCAGAGCCGTACTTGCGCAGGTCAAGATAGAAATCATAATCTTCCTTCTTCAGACCCAGCTCATCCATGCGGGTCACCAGCTTGTCATAATCATCCTCACGCTGACTGCCTCCGATGATTTCTCCGATGCCCGGTACCAGACAGTCCATAGCTGCCACAGTCTTTCCGTCCTCATTCATCTTCATGTAGAAGGCCTTGATATCCTTGGGATAATCAGTCACGAATACAGGGCGCTTGAATTCCTTCTCTGTGAGATAGCGCTCATGCTCTGTCTGCAGATCACAGCCCCAGCTTACCTTGTATTCAAATTCATCATTATGTTTCTCAAGAATCTCGATAGCTTCCGTGTAGGTCACATGAGCAAAATCAGAATCTGCCACATGACGAAGACGGTCGATCAAACCCTTGTCGATAAACTTATTGAAGAAATTCATCTCCTCGGGGGCGTTCTCCAGGACATAATTAATGATATACTTAAGCATCTGCTCGGCAAGGATCATGTCGTCTTTAAGGTCTGCAAATGCCATCTCCGGCTCGATCATCCAGAACTCCGCTGCATGTCTCGTGGTGTTGGAGTTCTCTGCCCGGAAGGTGGGGCCAAATGTATAGATATTCTTAAAGGCCATGGCGTAGGTCTCGCCATTTAACTGGCCGCTTACGGTCAGGTTGGTAGGTTTATTAAAGAAATCCTGACTGAAATCAACGGACCCATCCGGATTCAGGGGTACATTTTTCAAATCCAGAGTAGTCACCTGGAACATCTCACCGGCGCCCTCTGCGTCAGAACCCGTGATCAGGGGAGTATGCACATAGACAAAGTCCCTCTCCTGGAAAAACTTATGGATGGCGTAAGCGATCAGAGACCGTACCCGGAAAACTGCCTGGAAGGTATTGGTCCGGGGACGGAGGTGAGAGATAGTTCTCAGGTATTCAAATGTATGGCGCTTCTTCTGCAGAGGATAATCCGGTGCGGAAGCCCCCTCTATGCAAACCTCGCTGGCCTGGATCTCAAAGGGCTGCTTTGCCTCGGGTGTGGGTACCAGGGTACCCTTCACGATCAGGGCAGCTCCTACATTGAGCTTATTGATCTCCGCAAAATTATCCAGAGCGTCGTGGTATACAACCTGTAATGGTTCAAAAAATGTTCCGTCATTGATCACCAGAAAGCCGAAAGCCTTGGAAGACCGTTTGCTGCGCAGCCATCCGCCGACTGTAATCTCTGTATTCAGATATTGTTCACGGTTCCTGAATAGATCCTTAATTGATATCAGTTCCATATCAAATGCTCCTTAAAAATACTTATTTTTCATTACATCCCACTTAGTCTACTATAATTTTCGCCGATGTGCAAGGTTTTTAATTCTTAATGCAGCTGTTTGCCGATACGCAGGACAATAACCAAAGCATTTATTCTTCAAAGAAATTATACTTGGGTGCGCCCTGAATCTGCATGGATGCCCGCATGGGTCTGCGGTTCTTGTGAATCAGCACATCGATCAGAAGAGAGTCTCCATCTTCCACCATCTCGCGGATGTCATCTGCAGTTAAGGGTACCGAGTCTTCCGTGATCATATCCGCATACTGGAGTTCCAGATAAACATCACACATATTGCCCAGAGATTCATGATACTCTTTTTCTTCCGGGTAGAGTTCTTCCACGCTCTCTGCCTGGGCGTATCCGTAGGACATCAGAATCGGAATACCCAGCTCTCCCGCAAGCTTCCGGATACCTTCCACCAGAGGCCGCATGTCGTCGGAATCTTCTGTGGAGAGAATATTTTCAATATTATCGATGAACACAACAGGTTTGTGGGCTCCTTCCCTCACAATGGAGGAAATGAGTTCCGTGAGGATTGTTCCTGCAGATGCGTCCTCCATGGAATCGGCAAACTCGTAAACTGCTTCCTGGTCCAGGATGAAGAGATGCTCACTGATCCGGCCCCTGTACCAGTTCAGCTCATCCTTGAGGGAGGCCAGGTCTGCCCCCTCCTCACCGGTCATGATGGCCATGGGAGATACAGCCTTTTCCGGATCCCCGTGATGAATCTCATAGCTAAGTCTTGAAATAGTCTCCACCATGAGATCATAGCGGGATAACTCTGTAGAGATATAGAGCACATCGATACCTGACTCCGCTGCCCGGTCCGCTATCTGCTGCATAAACCCGTTCTTCAGGTATTGCGGCTGGGCATCAATGAAGTAGCTGCCCTTATGGAGGCCATACCGCAGCATGGCATCCAGCTTCTTAAAGCCGGTACTGAGCTTGCGGTTCTCCTGCGTATCCGTGATATAGTCCTCAAATTGATTCATGAAGCTGGCCGAATTCTTCAGGATAAATGGCTTTCTCATGGAAACCTGATATCCCCTTTCCTCCGGCTCTTTTTCGAGAATATCATCAGTTTCTTCTGAATCATTCTCCTCTAACTCAGCTTCAGATTCTTCGTACCCTTCATCATCCACGGGAACCTCTTCAGACTCTTCTTCCTCTTTCTCTTCCTCAGATTCAAGCTCAGACTCTGCTTCCTCTTTCTCTCCCTCAGATTCAAGCTCAGACTCTGCTTCCTCTTTCTCTTCCTCAGATTCAGGCTCAGGCTCTGCTTCAGCATCCCCTTCCTCCGGTTCCTCTCCATCTTCTGTTTCTCTGCCCGGCTCATCGGAATCTGCAGCCTCTTCATCCTGTCCGGATTCCTCATCCCAATCTTCGGACTCAAACTCCTCATCGAATTCATCCAGGAAGTCTTCATCTATGGCCTGTTCCAGCTCTTTTTCAAGCTCTTCATGGTCAAGATCAGCAAGATCATCCTTATCCTCATCGTTAAGGGAGGAGGATGCAGCTTTCTTTTTCCGGCTGTTCTCCTGCTCCTTCAGCCAGGCATCAAGCTCAGCTTCCGAGCCGGCCAGTTCCAGAAGAAGCATACGCTTTGCTCTCTCGTAAACCTCACCTTCCAGTCCCAGAGTTTCCAGATTCTCCAGGGCTTCATCAATCTCAGCCTGTGTATGGTCTCCGAGAACGATCTCGTCCGGGTCCACATACTCATACTCTTCATCCGGCTCTGTATCTTCTTCCTGAGTCTCGGAAAGAATCTCCTCCGAATCAGTGTCGGCTGGCGAATCGGATTCTTCATCGGAAACAGCCAAATCTTCTCCGGATTCTGCCAGCTCATCAAAGGCCGGATTTCCATCAATATCTGCTTCTTTATCCTCCGGGCCTTCTGCTTTGCCAGCTTCTTCTTTTCCTTTAGCGGTTTCCTCCCTTGTGACGGTTTTCCCATCAACAGCGGCATTTTCATCCGCGGAGGCATCCTCATCTGGGACGACATCCTCATCAACGATGTCATCCCTATCTGCAGAGGCTTCTTCCGGCTTGTTCTCCGGGACATTATTTGTATCCTCATCCCCTGCTTCTATATCATCAAAATCATCTGCGAAATCACGTTCCAGAGATGCAGCCAGGTCCTTGAGAAGGTCGGCATCTGTCTTGGTCTCCTGGCTTTCTTCTGCCGCTTCCTCTGCCTTCTTTGCCTCTTTGGCCTTTTCCTGGGCTTCCCTGGCAATATCGGCAGCTGACCGGGTCTCCCTCACTACTTTGGGCTCCGGTC
This sequence comes from Eubacterium sp., assembly GCA_017459345.1. Lineage (GTDB taxonomy): Bacteria > Bacillota > Clostridia > Lachnospirales > Lachnospiraceae > Anaerobutyricum. The sequence goes on along the minus strand of JAFUDC010000137.1, from coordinate 9,270 downwards.
TGGCCGCCTGCTGGGCGGCCCTTGCCAGTTCCACAGCAGACATGCCGGAAACTGCTCCTCTTCCGGTCTCTGCAGAATCGTTCGTGTCAGCACCTTTCTCCGATATAGATGTACCTGTGCTTCCACCAGTCTCCGCTGCAGATGCCCCTCCGGCTCCTATTGTGGCAGCCGCACCGCCGGCTGCCGGGCCTGTATCTGCTTCCATAGCTGCCGCACTTGCGCCCAGCTGGTTCTCCCTGTTGGATGCGATTACCTGCTCGATCAGGTCTCCCACATCCTCCTGGGGAACCGGCTCGCCGGTTCCGCTCATCATCTGCTTGAGATTCTGGAATATGGCTTCCTGAAGGCTTTCAATATCTTCATCGGAGTTCTCAGAAAGAATCATGTCCGTATTCTCCCGGACAACCTCCTGGCTCAGCATCCGAAGCATCTCCTCGGACATGGCAGGTTTAAGCGGTTCCGCCGGCTGATCCGAAGACAAACCTGCTTCCTGACCCGGGGCCTGTCCGCCTGCAGCAGATCCATCGGCTGCAGGACCAGCTTGCACCTTAAGCTCTGAAGGAACATATTCTTCCGGCACCTCTGTATCCACCTTGTCCGGATCTACCCCTTCTTCTATCTGTTTATCGATATAAATCTGTCGTTCTAATTCCAGCTTTTCTTCGGGAGACAGGTCCTCATAATCCTCAAAGGAAACCAGTTCATCACTGTTTTTTTCCATGTACCGAAGAATCTCCTGCTGATGCAGGGCGAACTTCATGGGATCCTGTCCCCTCCTGGCAGCTTCTGCCATCAGGGCTTCTGCCTGTTTCTCTATCTCCAGCTTCATCTTATCTTCCTCCTGGGCACGGGCAATGGCCTCTGCTGCCAGCTGAGATGCCGTTTTCGTCACAGGTTCCTCCACCGGCTGCGGCGGTACGTAGGGTTCCTTCCTGTGGGCTTCCTCATCCCGGTCCACCGCACTTTGGGCCAGCTCAAAGGCTGAAGGCTGTGAGGACGGTTCTTCCCGGGCAATCAGATCCTGAGCGAGGTCCGCTGCGGAAACCCTGACTCTCTTCTCTCTTTCTTCCCTGTCTGCCCGTTTCTGATTCTCCTCTTCCTCTTTCAGCTGCTCGGTAAATGTCTTCTCCTGACCGTATCGAATCTGAGACCGATCAAAGGGAAATTCTACCCGGGGATCCTGGACCCCCATAACCTCCATCAGGTTTTTATAAATGAGGTTATTCAAATCGGCAGCTTCCTGAGGATTCATCCCATTAGCAGCATCCCCAACCGCATTCTGAATAGCCTGCTCCCACTCATAGGAAGCAGGATCTGCATAGGACGGGGAACTTTCATATTCATTCGTTTCTCCCTGGCCACTATCCTCTTCCGGCTCCTCTGATGCAGCTGTCTGCGTTGATGAAGGCGGACTGACCGGGCTGTTCATGGCATATAGAGATTCTGACTGGGGATAGGTTGGGTTGATCACGCTTGCCGCGTTAGTAAACCCATTCTTCAGCCGGTTTTCAAGCATATTGGTTATGGAGGCAGTCCGCTCATCATCATCCATCTGCTCGAAGGTTTTGGGCGGAAACAGGTCCGGAGCCAGAGATTCCACCATCTGCTGGATGGAATCGGCCATGGCAGTGGCATCTTCCGCTTCTTCCGGACGTCCGACTACATTCATTGCCATATCTACAACATCATCCATATCAAATGGTTTCTCGTCCGTGCCCTCTGTTGCCGAGTGCTGGACTCTCACCACATCAAGTATTGTTTTGATAATATCTTCCATATATCATCGACCTCCGTGCATCTGTATTCTCATAACCACTTCATTATCTATTAGAACTTAACTACTCAGAACCTCATCTCGCCTTATTAATATGTCCTTTCAAATCGGAATCATCTTGATGATTCCGCGCGAGTTGCGCAGCGCGTATGCGCTTTCCAAATCATATTGTCCAGAAATATACATGGCTCTAAGTAGTTACATTCTACCACTTTTATCATATGAATACAAATAGATTCATGGACGAATAATGGTAGGAAAGGTAAGTTATCTATAACCGCTCCACGATAGTCCCTCCGCCGGCTACATGGTCTCCCCGGTAGATGACCACAGCCTGCCCTCTGGTGATCGCCCTCTGGGGCTCAAGAAAATGTACCGCCACCCTGCCATCCTCAAGCTTCTTTACATTTGCTTCCTTTTCCGCCTGATGGTAGCGGATCCTGGCCTTGATCAGCTCATCCGCCTCCACATCCTCGATCCAGTTGAAATCATCGGCAATCAGATCAGTCCGGAAGAGGTCCTCGTTGCTTCCCAGAACCACCTTATTCTGATCCGGGATGATATCAATCACATAGTATGGGCTGGGGGCCGATATGCCAAGTCCCCTGCGCTGTCCGATGGTGTAGCACACATAGCCCTTATGAGGGCCGATAACATTTCCTTCTTTATCTACGAAATCCCCGGGCACATTTTTATGTCCGGTGGTCTCCTCGATAAAGCTCCGGTAATCTCCGTCCGGGATAAAACAGATATCCTGGCTGTCTCTCTTGGCGGCATTGTAGAAGCCCTGTTCCTGGGCAATGTGCCTGATCTCCTCCTTGCTGTAATCCCCCAGGGGAAAACAGGTATGGGCCAGCTGGTCCTGGGTGAGAGAATAGAGCACATAACTCTGGTCCTTCTTCCCATCCAGTCCCTTCAGCAGATGATATCCCTCTTCATCTTTTGTAATCCGTGCATAATGTCCCGTGACAATCACATCACAGCCCAGGGCTTCCGCCCGCCGGTAAAGATGTTCAAACTTCAGATGACGGTTGCACTCAATACAGGGATTGGGCGTCATGCCGCACTGGTAGCTCCGGATAAAGGGATCGATCACCTTTTCCCTGAAATCTTCTTTAAAATTGAACACATAATAGGGAATTCCTATCTTATATGCCACACTTCTGGCATCCTCTATGTCAGAAAGAGAGCAGCAGGTTTTCTCCCTTTCCATGCCGATGTCTTCATTATCATACAGCTTCATGGTCACCCCGATGCAATCCCAGCCCGCCTGCTTCATCAGCCAGGCTGCCACGGAGGAATCCACCCCGCCGCTCATGGCAATCAATGCTTTTCCTGCCATTGTTTATACTGCCTCCTTTATATTTCGCTTTTATAACTTATAATCCTCCTGAAGAGGAGGGAGTCTCAATCTTCGTTCTGATGAATAACTTAAATAATTAAGTGAGAAAACCCACAATACCACCAACGATAAGCTTCGCCGGGTATTGCGGGTCGTAAATATCAAAGATTTGAAAATGTCTGGAAGATCACTTTCATCGCTTCCGGATCATAGACATAGGTGTTTCCGTGGTCAGTTCCCACCTTCTGACGGGTCCCGTCCTTATAGGCGTAGAGTATATTTGCCGGCATCACATTCCAGCCTTCTTTCTCCAGAGCCTGGGTGGATATGATGATCTGGCCGGAATTCTTCCGGTAATGCAGGCCCCCCTCCTCACAATTGGTATGGACGTACACATACTCCCCATCATACAGCATCAGATTGAGCTTGTTCCCCCTGGACATGGTCCCCACCATCTCATCCAGGATGGCAAAGCGCTCCTCAAAGGTCAGGGGTTTCTCCCTGCCCTCCCCGGCCTCATCCATCAGGGAGATGATATGCATAAGAATCCTCTCACTGTCCGAAGTGCCCCGCTGCAGTTTGAAGTAGCGGTTCAATGCCGGGTACTCAAAGATGGTCCCATTATGGATCAGGGTCCACTTGCGGCCGGAATTATCCACCCTGAAATGAGGGTGGCAGTTGGCGTACTCCAGGTTACCGATGGTGGCATAGCGAATATGGGCAAAGGCCACCCGAACGTCAATGGGTACCGTGAGTCGTTCCCTGAGATAGTGACTCCTGTCCGCCCTGATGGGTTCTTTCTCAATCAGAGCCACATCTTCATGCATGACAGCAAGACCCCAGCCATCGGGATGCATATCGCAGTGACTGTAAAACTCCTTCAGATAATCGTTGATTACAAATGGTTTCCTGGCACATACACCAAATAATTCACACATTTAAAGCTCCTTGATGTCTCCGCTGATCAGTTGTTCTGTGTACTCTCTGGCAAGGTGCAATCCCCGCTCTACATAATTATGTCCAAACTGCCGGTAAATCTTGCTGGCATATCTCTCTTCCGGACGCAGTATCTTGGTCCACTGGGCTTCGATGCAATCCATAATATCAATGGAATCCAGCTTAATCAGATGATAGAAGCGCTCCATCCTTCCAAGGAAATCTCTGGCGGCAGCCCGCACCGGGATGGATTGTCTCCACCTGGTCTCGATCCAGATCCGGGATTCCTCGCACAAGGCTGCACTTTTTGCATTCTTAATGGCCATAACCTGCTCAAAATATCCGAACCTCTCCTCATCCTGGAAAATCAGGTATAAGAGCATGAGATGGAGAAACTGGATGTCCTCCTTAATGATTCCGATAGGGGACAGAGGGTTCAGGTCCAGCATGCGCAGCTCTATGTGGTCAACCCCGGTCTTTTTCAGATTATCCAGTGAGTTGACTCCCCTGGGCTTAAGCCGTACCGGATAATAAAGCTCTGCTGCCTGACGGAGCTCTCCCCTTTCCACATATTCCTCAATGCTGTCTACGTAATCGTGCAGATTGTTATATTTCAGAATCGGAATAAAAGAATTCCAGTAACCGATCTCACTGCATCTGGGTGATGACCAGGTAAGCCCGATCTCCTCCCCTTTTCGGTCCGGAGTAAAATATGATCCATCCATAACAGGGCTTGCTGCCATCAGATAGACGATCAGCCAGTCATACTCCACCACCTTCTTGGCAAGCCGAAGATAGAGATGGTCCTTAAAATCTTCAAAGGATTCCCCATGGCAGCACTGATCATGCAAGGCATGGAGGAGATTATCGGACAGAGAGTAATTAAAGTGAATCCCGGAGAAGGTCATAATCTTTCTTCCATACTTCTCTGCAAGATAGTTTCTGTATATGGTCTTCTCCCTTTTCTCCCCCTGAAACTGGGCAATGGGAACATCCTCCTCTCCTCTGATGTAGGGAGGATTGGAGAAGGGCCACATGAGTTCCTTCTCAGGAAGCTCGTCAAGGGTCTTTACCAGGGTCTTCATCAGGCCGGCCAGACCATTCCAGACTCCTTCCACACTATCGTAAACATCTGTCACCAGTTCCACCTGGTTCTCACAGAAATCTCTGTCAAAATGAGGATCATCTCCGAAGGGATGGGGGGTGTGGGCCAGATATCCCTCCTGGTCCACACGCAGGCCCTCCTTCTCAAGGCCAAAGCCCCCTTCCAGAAAATGTTCCTTCACCGCCGGGTTATTAAATGCGTTCTTCATCGTTCCTAACCTTATCCTGTCTAAATTAATCGTAATCGCCTCGGCGATTGCGCGCGAGTTGCACGACACCGAAGGTGTCTTCCTATGTGCAGCTCTGCGTCTGAGATTGATAAAATGCAGTTATCTCGTTTAACCTATATGTTTAGTATGTTTTTATCATTATAGAATCTGCTGCATGTTTTGTCAATACGTAAATACTCAGAGCCATATAGATTATTGTCCAATATACTTATGAAAGCATGCTTTCATAAGCCATATGGAACAATAATCTATACAGGCTTTATCATACCAGATCAAAAGGGTCGGGTCTCCTCCTCCAGCCAGCTGCGCTCCTCGGCCGTCAGGTACGGTGCAATCAGCTCAAATACCCTGGCATGGTATACATTCAACCGGGCCAGCTCTTTGCCGCTCAAGAGTTCCGGCAGGATGGCTTCCCTGTCATAGGGAACCATGGTCAGGGTCTCAAAGCGCATAAACTGCCCATATTCTGTCTTCTCTGCCTTACGGCACATCATCAGGTTCTCCAGGCGGATTCCGTATTTCCCTTCAAGGTAGAGCCCCGGCTCATCGGAGGTAAGCATGCCCTCCTCGAAGGCGGCACCCAGGGTTCCGTCGCTCTCCTTCTGCCGGAAACCGTTCGGCCCCTCATGTACATTTGCCAGGTAAGCCACACCATGACCGGTGCCATGATTATAATCAAGTCCCAGCTCCCAGAGGGGTTCCCGGGCAAGGACATCCAGGTTTACCCCGGTTGTTCCCTGGGGGAAATGAGCCGCTGCCAGATTCAGATTAGACCTGAGCACTGCCGTATAGTGGCGCTTCTGTTCCTCCGTAAGCTGACCCAACGAGATGGTTCTGGTGATATCTGTTGTGCCGGTGTAGTACTGGCCGCCGGTGTCTAAAAGGAGGAAGCTTTTCGCTTCCAGAGGGATATCCCCTCCCTCTGCGGGATCATAGTGGATGATAGCCCCATGGGCACCGTAACCGGCGATGGGTGAAAAGCTCTGCTCCAGATAGCCTTCCCCCTCTTTTCGAAAACTTTCCAGCTTCCTGCAGACAGTAAGTTCTGTGATTTCATCTGCCTGGCCGCAGCTTTCCTGTGTTCTGGCTGCTGCAGCGCCAGTCTGGCCGCAGCTTTCCTGTGTTCTGGCTGCTGCAGCGCCAGTCTGGCCGCAGCTTTCCTGTGTCCTGCCTGGTCCCGGAGCAGACTTCCTGCCTTCTGATTCGGCCATGGCCTTCTTCAGCCAGTATATCAGTCTGGTCACGGCCACGCCGTCGATTATATGAGCCTTGCGGATATTCTCCATCTCTATGGGGTTCTTCACCGCCTTGGCAGTCATGGTCGGGTTGATGCAGTGAATCTTCTTAATCTGATTCGGGATGGCGGAAACCAGGGCCACATTGGTGGTCTTCTCATCATACATAAGGCTGAAAGGTCCCTTGAGGGCCTTCAGATCCTCGTAAACCTTAAGATAAGAGCGAAGCTCCACACCATCTGCTGTTAACTCTGCCTTCACATCCTCCGAAACCGCTTCCTGATTGACGTAGAGAATGGCTCTGTCCTGACTGATCAGTGTATAGGCCAGGACTACCGGTGTGTAGGCGATATCACAGCCCCGGATATTATAGAGCCAGGCAATATCATCCAGTGAGGCCAGGAGATGATAATTGGCATGCTCCTCCTTCATCCTCTCCCTGAGATCTGCAAGCTTGTCTCTTCTGCTCTTTCCGGCATATTTTTCATCAAGAACCCAGACCTTCCCCGCAGGAAATGCCGGCCGGTCCTCCCAGAGCTCTCCCGCCAGATCATACTGGTCAACAAAGCGGATTCCCTTTTTCAAGAGGGTTTTATGCAGCTTATCCGCATAGGCGGCATTCACCGTTCTCCCGTCAAAGCCCAGGCTCTGGCCGGAGCTGAGCACCTCACTAAGAAACTCCGGAATGGATGGGACTCCATCCTCACCCATCTTCATCAGTCGGATTCCGGTACCATCCAGCTGGTCTCTGGCCTGCAGAAAATACCTGCCATCTGTCCACAGTCCCGCATCATCGGCAGTCACCAGCAAAGACCCTGCCGAACCGGTAAAGCCGGAGATATAAGCCCGGCACTTAAAATAATCTCCCACATACTCCGATGCGTGGAAATCATCTGTCACAATCAAATATGCATCTATATCTTTTTCTTTCATAAGCTGACGCAGAGCCTCCAGACGAGCCCTGTAGACCGCCTTGGAAAGTGTCGTCTGCTGTGTGCTTCTGATCATCTCCATGTGATATGTCTCCTCCCGGTTTGTAAATATATCCTGATATTAAAATCTTATCATTACTCTAAGATGGGCTTATATCAAATCTGGCAAAATAACTTAACAATCCCCTTAGAGTTATTCATGCATTATATTTTACCATACTTTCAGTAATATGACTTGCATTTTTCATGACAAGATGACCAAAAATACTTGTAATGTTTTGTTCTGATAGAGTAACTTAACTCAGTTAGCTTGCTATAGATGAACCGGCCAAATAAGGTAATTAATCTGACCATATTTTTTTATCTCAAATTGGCGCTTTTAGAATGGTCAGTTTCCTTCTATAATATGTTCTGATCTTATTGAGATCAGCTTGCTGATATATACCATCTGGAATCATACACTCTTCGTTTCACACCGGACGGTTTTGTCAGCAAAAACTATCGTTTTTAAGGAGCCGGATTTTGTCTCGATTGCAAAGCAAGAGAGGTACAAAATCGGGCATCCGACAATTTAAGTCAGAACTATAACATGCGTTATAAGAGGAGAAAAAATTATGAGTAAAATAGTCACTATTCAGGATATATCCTGCTATGGACAGTGTTCCATCACCGTCGCCTTACCAATCCTGTCTGCCTATGGCATTGAGACAGCAATTCTTCCCTCTGCTATTCTCAGCACCCACACAGGGGGATTCAAGGACTTTACCTGCCTGGATCTTACAGCGGAGATGCCATCCATCGTAGATCATTGGGACAAGGAAGGCATTAAGTATGACGCTATATACACAGGTTACATCGGGGACACCCGCCAGTTTGAGACTATCCGTTCCACCAGACGCCTTCTTAATGATGAGGGCCTGCTAATTGTGGATCCTGCCATGGCAGATCATGGCAAGCTCTATGTTGCACTGAATGATGACATCGTGGAAGGCATGCGGACCATAGTCCGGGAGGCCGATGTAATACTTCCAAACCTGACAGAAGCAGCTTTCCTTCTGGGCCAGGAATATCAGGAGACATACTCCAAGGATTACATCCTTGAACTTCTTAACAAGCTTGCAGCCATGGGGCCCAGGCTTGTAATCCTCACTGGTGTATCCTATGAGGAAGGAAGAATCGGGGCGGTTGCCTACAATAAGGAAACAGGTGAAATCACTGAGTACTTTACAGAAAAGATAGAGAGAAGTTATCACGGAACCGGAGATGTATTCTCTAGCATTGCCATCGCAGAAATCCTGAACAAAAAGGATATCTATGAAATCCTCAAATCAGCCTGCGACTTTGTAGTAAAATGTATCAGAAAAACTCTGCCGGACGAGAGCCACGGCTATGGCGTGAAGTTTGAACGTGTCCTGGCCGAGAAAATTATTGGGTGAGAGAGTAACTATTTATGTGAATAAGTCCAGCACCATGCGACAGGACAAGCTGTCATGCTTGCATGTAAAGCTGTCCTGGCATATGGTGCGACATGCCTAAGTATCCAAAGCGAACATCCAGTGGATGTTTGCGTGGAAACAGTATCGAGCGGAGCAGTGTGCTGCGGAGCGACGCCTTAGCGTGCAGGCGGAAGCTCCGGTGGAGCTTTCGGTCGCAGATACTGTGGCGGATTGCGGGAGCTGCTTTAGCAGCGAAGCAATCCGTGGGACTTATTCACGCT
>JAFUDC010000136.1 GCA_017459345.1 Eubacterium sp. | reverse complement strand
TTAAAGCTTGAAGATAGTAATTGAAGCTGATAGAAGAAAGAAACTCTCAGTTCTATCTGCTATTAAAAGCTTGAAGAAGCTGATAGGAAACGAGAATCCTTCAGTTCTATCTGACATGAAGAGCTAACGAGAAGCGATTGAAGCAGATAGAACCGCTGGAATTCCCTTTTCTATCAGCTTCATACGCTTCCCACGCTGTTACCTCAACTCTTTTTCTCCATTGCGGCTGCTTTAATTGAACTGACCTCAGCCCTGCGGGCTGTCACTTTGGCATGATCTTCTGGTTTCGTCAGTCAGAAGACATTGAAAAAGTTAACTGAACAAATATAAGGTTATCGCAATTCCCCGGGCAGGCTCGCTGCTGTTCCTGAACTATTTCAATCTGCATCTTCAAATCTTCCATGTTGCTTCCTCCCAATACATCAGTTTCGATTGTGACTCCCTCTTCTACAAGGGGGAGAGAGTTCTCTTCCATCAGGTGGAGTCACAATCTTCACCTGATGCAGCCTCCGGCGGGTGGGTGGTCCAGTGGACCACATAAGAGCCGACCGAAGTGAAACGAAGATGCAGAGTTGCGCATAGGAAGACGCATAAATGCGTCGCGCAACTCGCACGCAATCGCCAAGGCGATTACGATTGAAGATTATTGATTTTCGTCTTTCCGCTTTCATTATAAAAATTAATGGTGCACAACACAAGACATATTATTCTTTTTCCAGAGTGAGAAGGTGTATTTTTTTGTCGATTCCTCCTGCGTAGCCGGTCAGGCTTCCATTGCTTCCAATGACCCGGTGGCAGGGAATGATGATGGAGATAGGATTATGGGCTACGGCACCTCCCACAGCCTGACTAGACATAGACTTTAGCCCTCTTTTATGGGCAATCCGGGCAGCAATCTCCCCATAAGTCATGGTCTGGCCGAAGGGGATGGACAGGAGTATGTCCCAGACTTCCCTGCGAAAGTCAGACCCCGCAGGTGATAATGGAGGTGTAAAGTCAGGAACTTTCCCTTTGAAATAGAGATCAAGCCATCGGTGGGTTTGCTTAAAGATAGTGAGAGCTTTTTCCAGACCTTCTGTATCACTGGTTTTATTGACAGACGTTATTTCGTTATCTGTATCATAATAATCGGTTTCAAGGGTATCAGCATAATACTTCTGCCCTTCAAACCATAGTCCGGTCAGGGACTGTCCATCACTGGCCAAGGTGATTCCTCCGATGGGTGATTCATAGTGGTTTATGTATTGCATATGAAGTTCCGTCCTTTCCTGTAAATTGTATATATTGTATCTGGGTTTAATTATCTTAGTCCAAATTAGTAAACTCTATGTATGAGTAAAGTTCCTTTTCCTATGAGTGCATACTGTATATGGTGTATTTTTTCTTGTTTTTAAAGAAAAATATCAATATTTTGTAAAATCAATATGAATATTGTTGCTATTATAACACCATTCAGGTATTATTAAAAGAGGGTATAATATTTACGGGAGTAAAAGTAGAAAGAAGGTTTCATATGGATAGATACAAAGTTATTCCGGCAGATGATAATCTGTTTATGATTGAGGAGGATATGGTCCGGTCATTTTTACTTGTGGGGAGCAAAAAGGCCCTGCTGATTGATACAGGCTGCATGTTATCAGATATAAAGTCTATCATAGAATCCATCACAGATCTGCCGGTCATCCTGGCCAATACCCATGCTGACCGGGACCATATCAGCTGTAATCATCAGTTTGAAGCCATTTACATACATCCTTCGGAGTATGCCTCCTATCATAATAATGTGAAGAGAAATGATCATCTTATCCCATTGTGGGAGGGTGACAGCTTTGATTTGGGCGACAGGAAAGTCATTGCCCTGTTTAACCCCGGACATAGCCAGGGTTGTATGACCTTCTTTGATGAAAAGGGACGACGGTTAATCGGGGGAGACAGCATCCAGAGTGGGCGAGTTTTTATGTTCGGGCCTCACAGAGATTTGCTGGCTTATCTGCATACCATGAGAAGGATGGAGTCATACATGGATCGGATTGATGTCATATTTCCGTCTCATGCCGAGTGCCCGGTTAAAGCCGATATTATTCCAAAGCTGGCAGATGGGGTAGAGGCTATCATCGATGGGAAGATTAGTGAATACAGAGAAGAGGAGTTGATGGGTATTCCAATCAGAGTTTATGATATCGGGGTTGCTCAGATTCTCTTTGATGGACATAGGGGATTCTTTGAGGAGTAAACACATCAAACAAGGAGCTTATATATGGACAAAACAAATGAAGATAAAGAAAAAAATATCAAAGAGTCACAGGAGCGAATTCGCCATCGGAGATATGAAAGACGGCTGGTTCAAGATAATGAATTGGAAGAACAATCGCTGGTCTCCGATTATAAAGAACAACATATTAAGAATATAAAGGATCAGAAAGAACAGCAATCTGAGAATTATGCTCAGATAAGGCACCGGGTTCAGGAGAAGGATCAGAATGACCAGCTATCTCAGGAGCGGGTTCAGAGAAGACGGCGATTCCAGGCATATAATCAGGAAGATCAGCAAACCACTGAGCAAAACCAGAGAACAAGCCGATTCCAGCCAGATAATCAGGAAGACCAGCATAATCTGGAATCAACCGGGACCCATGAACCAGCCGAGATCCATGAACCAGCAGAGATTAACGAATCAGCCGGGATAAGGGAATCAGCTGATAGCAGGGAGCATTCACAGGAACAAATCCAGAGAAGACGGCGATTCCAGGAACAAAGCCAGGATGAGCAGCAAGCTCAAGGCCAAACCGAGAGAAGACGTCAAACCCAGGAACGTGACCAGAGTGAAAAGCAAGCCCAGAGAGAGACCCAGAAAAGACGCCGTTCTCAGAGTCAGCAGACAGTTAAAGGAGAGAAACGTCCCAGTCGAAAACAGTCTCATCAGTCCCCTGACCAACGTGCCCGCCACCAGCGGATGCGGGATAAGCGCTGGAAAAGGAAGAAGAGAAGATGGCTGCTTCGTCAGGCAGCTTTTCTGCTGGTAATTCTCATTGCAGTGGGTCTCCTGGTAAGGTTTGGCGTGTATTTGTTCTCCCAGCACAGGAATAAAGCAGCTGTCGAGATGACAACGGAGGGCAGACAGGATACTGCTGCGGCCAATGCCAGCGGACGAATCCCTGAGGTGCCCGATACATTTTCCCCTCATGCGGTAAGCACCACCCAGCCGGACCGGCTGATTGTGTCCACCAGTATTATGGTTGACGGTGAGGAGCTGGATTCGTCTGAAAACTATAATCCCTGGTACCATATGGATTTTGCCAGCGGCGTGGAATATACAGATGCGGACGGAATCGTCACCTTCCGGGGCAACAGTTTCAGGGATGATCCCACCTATGGCCGTGCAGATATGCAGGACTATTCCATCCGGCAGGAGTGGGAGATCCCCACAGATTCCCTGGGCTTCAACGGCAAGGCCTGGACCGGCAGCGGCTGGACCGGCCAGCCCCTCATGATGAAGTGGCCGGCGGAAACTAAAGAGCATATGAATATGTATGACTGGGCCAAGGATAATGATGATCTTGTTGAGGTGATTTATGCCTGCCTGGATGGAAAGGTGTATTTTACGGACTTAAAGACTGGAAAGCCCACCAGGGATGTCTTGATTCTGGGCTTCACCTTCAAGGGTTCCGGGGCTCTGGATCCCAGAGGCTATCCCATCCTTTACCTTGGTTCAGGATATAACAGCAATCAGGGCAGATCCCGGGCATTTATCGTCAGCCTGATTGACGGATCTGTCCTCTATACCTTTGGAAATGAGGACCCATTTGCAGACCGCAGTGTCAGCTTCTTTGATTCCTCCGCCCTGGTTGATGCCGAGTCCGATACCCTGATTTATCCGGGGGAGAACGGAGTCCTCTATCTGCTTCATCTCAATACCCAATATGATGAGGATGAGGGAACTTTGACGGTTGACCCCGACCGGACCGTCAAGTGGAAGTACCGGGGCAAAAGGTCTGGAGACGAGTTCTGGCTGGGCATGGAGGACAGTGCAGCTGTTTACGGCGGGTATATGTTTGTTGCTGATAATGGCGGAAATCTCATGTGCCTGGACCTGAATACCCTTGAGCTTGTCTGGGCCCAGGATACCCTGGATGATACCAACTCAACACCGGTTCTTTCCGTGGAGGATGGCCATCTCTATCTTTATATCTCCACCTCCTTCCACAGGGGCTGGCGGGGGATGGATACCGCTGTGATTCCCATCTGGAAGATTGACGCGGAAACCGGTGAGATTGTATGGCAGAAGGATTATGAGTGCCACACCAGGGAGGGCGTATCCGGCGGCGTGGAGTCCACCATTGCTGTGGGAAGAAATGACTTAAGCGATTACATATATGTCACGGTATCCATGACGGAGAATACCAGTAAGGGTGTCCTTGCCTGCATCAGTAAGGATAACGGGCAGGTAGCCTGGGAGCATGAGGCGGCGTATGCCTGGTCTTCCCCTGCCTGTGTCTATAATGGGGATGGCAGCGGGGCAGTCCTCTACTGCAGTTCTGACGGGAATATGTACCTTTTGGACGGCCAGACCGGAAGAGAGTACAGCAGCTATGATTTCGGCCAGACCACCATCGAGGCCTCACCGGCTATCTACGAGAATTATGTGGTGGTGGGAACCAGGGACTGCAGGATCTGCGGGTTTAGTCTTAATTAATAACATCAAATCATTACTTGTCAAAAGAACCACTTCTTATGAGCGAATGGGGATAACGCTTATAAAAAGTGGTTCTTTGTTTCTTTATACTGTATGCACTTGAATTAATTCTACTGGTGTGCCGTAGGTGCTTCCAGAATGGAGCCGCAGTAGTCACATTTACCGGTCTGTCCGTGGATTATCATATTTTCTGCTCCGCAGGACTGGCATTTCACCTTGACATAGTGGAAGTGAACAATATTGGAGCCCTCAAGGAGTATATGACGGTCTGGTGTCGTTTCTGTCCCTTTTTGCAGCCTGCAGTTGATCAGGCAAACTTTTTTAATAAGCCAGTTGAGTTCTTTAGCGACACGTTTATCAGTTTTATGCTCTGTCTGACCGATTGCCTTACATGTCAGAATATCCCGTTCCCGCTGGGAAGCGAACAATTCTCCGTAAGAGGCAGCGGCAGACAGATACCGCAGTCCCTTAATACCATTAATCAACAGCCATAAAAACAGGGCAGTCAGCCCGATGGCTATCACCTTATCCATACTGTCTTTGCCGGAAGACGGTTTAAAATAATCGAGTGTTACGGAAATAGATGCTGCGGACAGCAAACCTCCCAGGATAATTTTTATAATGGCTGCAATTCGGCAGCTGCTGATTCTTTTGCTGTTCAGATACATGAACTCCCTCCTTCTTATTTAGATAATGCATTGATAGCTATAATATAACATTTTCAGTATGTATTTTAAAGCATTATAAATAGCCCTCCGAGATTCATTATCTGACATTGCAGTAGATACTATTACACTCCCTGCCAGTGACTGATCGTCTCGCTGACAGGGAGTGTTTTATTGAAATCTTAGAGGAAGCTCCATCCTATTATCTTCCAGCAGCTTCCTGTCCTTTAGAATCTGTTCTGCTGGTCCGTCTGCTGCAATCCTGCCTTCAGAAATCAGGATGACCCGGTCACAGGTGTCGTAAATCATGTCAAGATCATGGGAGGCGATGAGTTTGGTCTGGGGCAGGGCCTTTATGGTATTGATCACAAGCCTCCGGTTATAGGGGTCGAGGGCAGTCGTGGGTTCATCCATCAGGATTACCTCCGGCTCCATGGCAAGGATAGTCGCAATGGCGGCCATCCTTTTTTCTCCGCCGGAGATCCTGTAGTTATATTTATGTTTGAGAGAAGCCAACTCCAGACTGTCAAGAACCTGGTCAATCCGCCCTTCTGCCTCCTCCCTGGACATTCCGTAATTCAGAAGTCCGAACATCATATCCTCAAAGACAGTGGGCATGAACATCTGGTTATCGGAATTCTGAAGGACAAAGCCCAGCTTCTCCCTTATTCGGGCCAGATTATTTTTCTCTACCGGGATGCCATCTACCAGAATACTGCCATCCCCGGACAGAAGACCCAGGAGCAGCTTCATGAAGGTAGACTTACCGGCACCGTTGGCCCCGATCAGGCCCACAGATTCCCCCATCACGATATGGAGGCTGAGGTCGGATATTACCGGGCTGCCTTTTTTATATTCAAAAGAAATATGCTCGAAGTGTATCATATCTTACTTTCTCAATCTATAATCTCAAATCAAATACGTCTCGGCATTCCTCATTCTATGCCTTAGCATGAAAGATTCAAATACTCACAGGATTAACCCTCCCACAAACTGTGTCAGATTCACCATCCTTGCCATGATAAAGAATCCAATCCATATGATGACGTAAATCGTATCTTTTCCCCTCCAGGAAGCCCCCTCCGCATAGTAGAATTCCCCATGGTAGCCCCTAAGCTGCATGGAGGAGTAGAGCTCTTCAGCCCGGTCCATACTCCGCAGCAGAAGCTGTCCTAAAAAGGATCCCCAGGCAGAATAGTGGATTCCTTTCTGTCCGGGTGCCCGGAGGCTGTAGGCCTGGGTCATGATGGACACTTCCTCCGCCATGAGGGTAATATAGCGATAAGTCAGAAGGAGAAGGGTAACAAGAATAGATGGGACATGTATTTTTCGAAGAACCTGGCAGATTGCCTCAATCCTGCTGGTGGCAACCAGGAGAAAGGAGGCCATCAGGCAGAGGATACCCTTAAGCATCAGGGTAATCATGGAAATCATACCGCCGGTCACCGTAATCTGTCCGATTACTCCCACCGGAACCCGGTCGAAAATGGGATTGAACAAACCCACCAGACAGACCAGGGGAAGGATCAGGCGCAGTTTCCTGAAGCAGAGCCTTATGGGAATCCCGCTGATCTGAAATAGCAGAAGGGGATAAAAAATCATAAAAATCAACCCGGTGAGATTATACTTGTTGAATGACGCAACCGTGAAAATGTATACAATTGTCACCAGGAGCTTGGCTCCCGGGTTTAGGGCGTGAATGGGCGACCTGGCTGATGCCAGATCGTCCATCTCCCGCAATTCATCAATTGATCTGTCTATTACCTTATTATTCATAATATGTATTTATCGCATCTAACTATATCAATATATCTCTTTTCTAAGATTAGCCTTATTTCTTAAAATAGTTACCCATTCATATTTCATCTCATTCTCGAATCAATCGTAATGGTCTCAGGATTCTTTCTTTCGGAAGAACCTTCCGCCGAAACAGATGAGCAGTGCGATGGCCGCAACAATGGCGCTTCCGATGATGCCGGACACGGTCGTTCCAGCAGGACTGTCACTATCAGCGAAGGCATAATCCGGAAGAAAAGATGTCCTCTCCTGTATGGAAGCGGCCGTATCTGCCGCCTTGCTTTCCACGCCGAATTCCTCCTCATCCAGTCCCATGTTGGCACTATAGCCGCTCTCTTCATTGCCGAACAGGGCCCACTCAAGACCATCCGGATTGGAGCTTGCCAGGTGGGAGAAGGCTCCTCCTACGATGACTGCAAGGATAGCCAGAGACAGGATAACCTTAACCAGCGACCCATTGGAGCTTGCCGCGGCGTCGTCTGTGCGGGCATCCATGATCAGCTCCGGTCTGGATTCATGGACAAATGTAAGTACTGCCGCCGTAATCAGTCCTTCCACCAGGCCGATAGCAAGATGTATGGGCTGCATGAGGGCACAGAAGGCTCCGAAGGGAAGCTCTGTGATACCGGAAAATGTAGTCTCAAGAACCACGGAGAAGGCACCCAGCTGGAGTGTAATGACACAGCCCAGGATGGAGGCAAGAATAATTCGCCCTCGCTGGCCCTTTCTGGGTCCCATCCCGGAGAAGAGGGAGCTTCGCATGATGGGCCGCCATATCAGATAGTAGCCGATAAAACAGCCGTAGAAGGCCATGTTCCAGACATTGGCCCCTAAAGCCATGAGCCCTCCATCCGCAAAGAAGAGACACTGTACTGCAAGAATCACGATCATTGACAGGAAGCCTGCCTGGGGACCAAGCAGCCCGGAAAGCAGCATACCCCCGCACATATGTCCCGAAGAACCAGTACCCGGAATCGTATAATTGATCATTTGTCCGGCAAAAACCAGAGCCGCCGTGACAGCCATGGTCGGAAGCTTCTGGGCGCTGTCATCCTTCTTTAGTTTATAAATGGAAAAGCCTGCTGCCGTACCGGAAGCAGCATACATGGTTGCCGCAACTGCAGGCGAAAGAAGAGCATCTGCCATATGCATAGTACTTAAACCTCCCTTTAGATTTTTTTATATACATATAATAATTTAGCAGGCTATTCAATAGTTCGCAAGCCCCCAGGGGGGATGCAGGCTCGACTTCCCTTCGCATCCAAAAATCAAACTATGAGAACCTCATAGCCGCCGCAGCTTGCGCTGCTCTGTGATTTATCGGGTCAAAACAAATACTGCGCTTCGCTTGTGCTCGTTTTGCTTCCGATAAATCATATTGTATTATCCCATTATGTGTGCCTGATATTATATATCTCATGGGTTTTGATGTAGTATACTAAAATATATATGTCCAGCAATAGATACTTAATAATTGAGGTGGGGTTTATGAAGAAAAGAATTGTCATGATCACGGGCAGTCCCAGGAAGGACGGCAATACCAATACCCTGGCAGAGGCCTTCCGGTCCGGTGCGGAGGCTGCGGGTCATGATTCCTGTTATATCGAAGAGAACTATTCTATTGCAGCCAGAAGAATTACGGACGAGTCTTCCTTTGAGACCATGAAGCTGTAGTTTGAGCATATCAATCATATGCTGGTTGGACATGATAAGCAGGACGGAGAGTCGACAGACCATAATGTAGTTAAGAAGAACATCATCTGTTCCTCCTGCGATAATAACTGCCTGCTTGAGGCTGAGTTTGTGGATGGTGAATTGAAGACCTTCCACCCCTTAAACGGACCAAGATCCTTCTGCGAGAAGCCCTTCTTCTGGAAGGATTACCGCCATCATCCTGATCGGATTCTGCATCCCCTTAAGAATGTTGGCAAGCGCGGCGAGCAGAAATGGGTGCAAATCTCCTGGGACCAGGCCTTGGATGAGATTGCAGAACGCCTGCAGAAGATTATTGATAAGTATGGGGCAGAGTCGGTGGCTTATTCCACCCAGCCTATTAATACCGGGGATGACCAGGGCATGCTCCGCCGATTCTTTAACCTGCTTGGAACACCCAACTATATGACCGGCATGAATATGTGCTTCGGCAATACCATCCAGGTTCATCGATGTACCTACGGCAATAACCAGTTGGCAGACTACAGCAAGGCCAAATGTATCGTTCTTCTGGGGCACAATCCTCACAGGAGAAACTGGGCTTCAGAAGCCAATGCCCTGGAGGATGCTCTGGAGAGAGGGGCCAAGCTGATCGTACTGGACCCCCGGACCTCGGAGAATACCAGGCGGGCTCATTTACATTTACCCCTGCGGTATGGCACCGATGCGGCCATGCTTTTAGGCTTTATCAATATTATTATTGAGGAAGAGCTCTACGACAAAGAATTCGTGGACAAGTACACGGTAGGATTCGACCAGCTGCGGGAGAGAGTGAAGGAGTATCCGGTAGATAAGGTGGCCGAGATCACGGGCTGCGACCCGGATATGATCCGCCAGGCTGCCAGGATGTATGCCACCTCCGGCGGTTCCATCATCCCCTGGGGACCCATACCGGATATGCAGGTGAATGGTACCAGTGCGGCCCGGTGTACAGCCATCCTGATTTCCATCTGCGGCTTCCTCAACAAGACGGAGATGCTCCAGTATCCGGATCCCGACCTGGTAAGCTGCTCTGTCCTGGAGCTTCACGGCATGCTGCCCATGGAGCAGAAGCTAAAGCAGCTTGGCACGGAGAAATATCCTCTCTTAACCTATAAGGGTTACGAGATGCTTCGGGAACCCAACAAAAAAGTGTTCGGCAAGGACTGGCTCAATCTCTTTACCAGCTTTATGTGCAACCCGGCCTCTGTATTTGAGGCCATGAGAGGGGAAGGACCCTATCCGGTGAAGGCCTTCTTTGCCCTGGGCAGCAATGCCCTCATGTGCTATGTGAACCAGAGAGGGGCCTTCAAGGGACTGATGAACCAGGATCTCATCGTGGTTCAGGACCACTGGCTCACACCAACTGCCCAGCTGGCAGATTATATTCTGCCTTCGGATTACTATATGGAGAGACCGGCCCTGCGTAATCAGGACCATTCACCGGCCATGAACCTGCAGCAGCAGCTATTCGAACCTCTGGGTGAGTCCAGAAATATGTACGATCTTCTGAAAGGCTTGGCGGACCGCATGGGACTTGAGGATTACTTCCCATGGAAGACATTTAAGGATGTGCTGGATTACCGGCTGCAGAAGACCGGAAAGACATATAATGACCTGAAAAACAACCCCACCGTACTGCCATCAAGGGGTTACGATCCATTCACAGAGGGCTTCGCCACTCCCAGCGGCAAGATTGAGTTATACAGCTCCGTATTTGAGAGCCTGGGGCTTGACCCCCTGCCTTATTACAGAGAACCTGCCCAGACTCCGATATCCAATCCGGAGCTGGCTAAGGAATACCCTCTGACCATGTTTGTGGGCGTGAGAGATAAGGCCCTCTACCTGACCAACTACCGGCAGATCGAGGGGATGAGAAAGCATAACCCTTACCCGGAAGCCTTTGTCCACCCGGCAGATGCTGCCCGGGCAGGCGTGGCAGACGGGGACTGGATCTGGGTGGAGACCACCCACGACCGGATCATGCTTAAAACCCTGATCGATGCGGAACAGCCGCAAGGAACCATCCGGATCCCTCACGGCTGGTGGATGCCTGAGCTTGAGCCGGGCCTTAAAACCGGCCTGTCCGGTGCCATGCTCTTCAACGATGCCATGATCCTGCCGGATGATGACTGGAACACAGACCGGGAGCAGGGGATTCCAAACCTTAGAGGCGGCCTGCTTGCCAAGATCTATAAGGCGGACCAGATCAGCAAATAGACGATTTTAGCTTTGAATATATGAAAAAAAGAAAATGCCCTCTGCCAGCATATCAGAGATGATATGAAGGTGGAGGGCATTATTCTGTTTGTGCGCATGGCGGCACACGTTTCTAACCGAGGAAGACAGGAGACGGTTCCCTGTCTCCAATCTTACCACTCATTATTCTCATACTGTTCCAGGGAATACTTGTCCGGCTCCTTGCCCATGGCCAGCTGGTACTCCCACTTGCCATGGATGGCGCCGCAGAGGCGGATAAAGCGATAGATTTCATCCGGGGATTCCCTATATCCTCCAAGTATCCACTCCTCTATCATATGGAGGCGGGTTCCTATATCTGCCCGGATGAAGTATTCTTTGGCACGATCTATATAAGGATCTCTTGAAAGGAGATTCACAACGTGCGGAAACATAAGATCAGTGTAGAGATCCCAGAAGCCATTCTGCCCCTTGACGGCGATTGCATGAAGAAAGAAGTCCTGATCTTCATACATCTGCCCTATTGTCCGTTCGTAGATATCATAAAAAGATGTATCCTCAGTGATACCCAGCTTATTATAAAACTCCTTCACATAGGTATCTTCAAATAGTGCGTATTTATCTGCATAATACCTGTAAAAGGTACGTCTGCCAATCTGAGCTGCTTCACAGATCTCAAAGATGGTGATGTTATCCAGATGTTTCTTTCTGATCAACTTTCTCATACACTTTCTAAGAGTTCTCTCCGTGGATTTCAATGCCATCTTTTACTCATCCTTCTTCCTAAATCCATGTTAGCTCCTGACATCTTAATTATAACATAGTTTTTAACTTGTTAGTAGCTCGAGTTGTATTGTTTAGTTAAGTCGACATAGGCAGAGAATCGTCGCCTGTCTCTTCCAACATTCCTTTTCTCGGGAAAACACAAGCATAATCAATGTAAATAATTGACAATTAAAGCTACGCGTGTTAACTTAGAAATGTGAATATATGTAAATTTCAAACAACCATTGACGCCACATATGACACCATATATAATAATAGAAAGGAATAGCATGTCTCAGTTTGATAAGCTCATACATAGGATAAAGTCATTGGACAAAGATATACGATTTGATGAACTTAGAAAGATTCTTGAGACATATGGTTATACTATGAGAGGACCTTCAGGAGGAAGTAGTCATAAGACTTTTCGTAAGCCAGGGAAAAACCCGATAACAATTCCCCAAAATGAACCGATAAAGAAGGTCTATATTCTTTTAGTGAAAGAAGTCATAGAAAGCGAGGACAGAGATGAATGGAAAGCTTAATTATTATATGGGTCTCCCTTACCGTATGGAAATCTTACCAGATACAGAAGAAGGTGGATTTGTAGTACGATATCCGGATCTGCCAGGATGTATCACCTGTGGAGACACCATTGAGAGTGCATACCTTAATGCTCAGGATGCGAAAAAGGAGTGGATTTCAGCTGCTTTAGAAGATGGAATTCAGATTACAGAACCATCAAGAGAAAAAGACCTGTCTGAGTACTCAGGACAGTTTAAGCTTCGCATGCCCAAAAGTCTCCACAGATCATTGCAGATGCACGCAAAAGCGGAGGGGATTAGTATGAATCAATATTGCCTCTATCTTCTTACGAAAAATGATGCGGTCTATGCAAACTGAGACGGTTTCAATGGTTTGATATAGACCTGGTTCATCATTTATGTTATAGTCCCCTTTACGCTTGTTCTAAAAGCCTGCACATGATAGAATAAACCATATAATTATTGTTTTTTACAGAAGCAATTGGGAGGTATGTCATGGGTTATAATCTTCCGGACAGGGTTCTAAAGGATATAAGAATAATCGCCTGCAGACATAACATTGATAAAGTGATACTATTCGGATCTCGAGCCAGGGGTAATTACGTGGATAGAAGTGATATCGATCTTGCGGTAGCGGGTGGTGATTTCGATTCATTTTATTGGGATATAAATGAAAATGTTCATTCATTACTGACCTTTGATCTTGTGAAACTGGAGCAAAACGGGTCAGAAGAATTGAAGGAAGAAATAGAAAAGGATGGTATCACAATCTATGAAAAAGCTTGACAACTATACGAATTGCCTTAATGTCTTGAAGGAAGCGGATTTTGTCCTGGCGGATAATAACGATATATACCGAACCGGAGTCATCGGTCAGTTTAATCTTGTTTTTGAACTTGCATGGAAAGCTGTGCAGATAGTTCTCAGAGCCCATGGGGTGGAAGAAGCTGCGACAGGCTCTCCAAGAGAGATTCTGCAGCTGGCATATAAATGTGGTTTCATTCATGATTCTGCTGTTTGGCTTACTATGCTGCGAAAACGAAATGAATCGATTCACATATATGATGAGGATAGAATTGATGAAATGATTCTTCTGATTCGTGATAGCTTTATCCCGACATTTGTTGATCTTGAGAAAACTCTTAGAGAGAAGATGGAAGAGGTGGAGGAAAACTGGGATTGATGTGGCTTCCATATAGTGAATTATAATATTTGAAAAACATATTAAGATCGAATTACAGGAGATTACCCATGGACCAAGTCAAAATCATCGAATTAAAAGAAAGTATCCTGGAGGATAACGCGGCGGATGCCAACCTCCTGCGTCAGGAGCTTAAAAATAAGAAAATCTGTTTTATGAACCTTATGTCCTCACCGGGAAGCGGCAAGACATCCACACTTCTTGCCCTGGATCCTTACCTGAAACTTCACATTAAGTGGGGTGTCATGGAGGCCGATATTGACTCCGATGTGGATGCCCTTACCATGCAGGAAGCCGGCATTCCTTCCATACAGCTTCATACCGGGGGCATGTGCCACCTGGATGCCGATATGACCCGGCAGGGAATCCGGTCCTTTGACCGGGATGACCTGGATTTTATCGTCCTTGAGAATATCGGCAACCTGGTCTGCCCGGCGGAGTTTGATACCGGGGCGGCCATCAATATGACCATCCTAAGTGTCCCGGAGGGAGACGATAAGCCGGCCAAGTACCCGCTCATGTATGAAGAGTGCCAGATTCTGGTGGTGAACAAGATCGATGCTCTCCCTGTCTTTGATTTTGATAAAGATCGGCTGGAGAGGGATGTCAGAGAGCTCAATCCGGATATGAAGATATTCTATATTTCCGCAAAAACCGGTGAGGGTGTGCCGGAGCTGGCTGATTGTTTACTGAGATTGATAGAGGAGCTTGATTTTGTCTCAAGTGCGAAGCAAGAGAGGTACAAAATCGCGCATCCGACAATTTAAGTCAGAACTATAACATACGTTATAAGAGGAGTGGAACGGATAAGATGGGACAGGTAAGAGTAATAGAGATTCATGAAAATATCACTGCAGCCAACGATCAGGCAGCAGACCTGATTCGGGAGAAGATGACCCGTCAGGGCACTTTCTTTGTAAATGTCATGTCTGCCCCGGGAAGCGGTAAGACCACCACCCTGGTGGCTCTCATCAATCTGCTTAAGAACCGCTATGCTATCGGAGAGATGGATGTGGATATCAAGTCCAGCCTGGATGCCCAGAAAGTTGCCGATGCGGCAGGGGTTCCATCCATCCAG
This sequence comes from Eubacterium sp., assembly GCA_017459345.1. Lineage (GTDB taxonomy): Bacteria > Bacillota > Clostridia > Lachnospirales > Lachnospiraceae > Anaerobutyricum. Next base: position 698 of record JAFUDC010000136.1, on the reverse strand, counting down.
ATTCATAATGGCGGTCTCTGCCATATCGATGCGGACATGACCGCAAGGGCTCTTGCAGAATACGACACGACAGGCCTGGACATCCTTTTCCTTGAGAACATCGGGAATATGGTCTGCCCGGCAGAATTTGATACAGGAGCTCATAAGAATCTTATGCTTTTCAGCATCACAGAGGGGCATGATAAGCCATTAAAGTATCCAGTGATGTTTCAGGAGTCGGACGTAGTGCTGATTAACAAGATTGATGCCCTGGACTATTTTGATTTTGATATGGATAAGGCGGAGGAGTATATCCTGGCGAGGAACCCTGCTGCTAAGATCATCCCCATCAGCGCAAAGACAGGAGAGGGGCTTTCCGACGTGGCTGCCTGGATTGAGGAGCAGGTTCGAGAGATAAAGGCGGCTGCGGATAAGCTGCGGTAAAGATAGTCGAGTTTTCCTTGACTTTTTGGAATAGACATATTATGAAGAATTAATTGAAACTTTTCAAGATTTTAATACTTTTTTCTTGAATAGTTTCAATATATAAACAGGCAGGGTCTCCTTCAGGAGACCCTGTTTTTTATCTTGTGCGCCCGGCGGCGCACGTTTCTAACCGGTGAGAGTCCGGAATCCGCCCGGTAGTGGGAAGGATATAGCCGAAGACAAGGGTGTCCATCGCGAGATGGAATCTGAAGGAAGTCGGATGTCGGGGAAAG
>JAFUDC010000135.1 GCA_017459345.1 Eubacterium sp. | reverse complement strand
TCTGGCGTTCTTAATACCTTTCGTAACAGCGGACCACCTTTTTTACACAACTATCAAATCATAACATATATTTATTTATCTTGCAAGACATTTTTTCGATTTAAATAAATACCCGGATGTGGTTCTGATCCTTCACAAGTCCCGTCTTCAGGATTTAGCACTATAAAAATTTGGGACCTCCTCAAAGGCCATGTCTCTGAAACCAGCGTAACTGCTGGCTTTTTTTATTTCTCAAAAACTTGACAAAGTTTTAATTTTACACTTGATTATATAGTGCTATAGTGCTATAATATTAAAGGGTGAAATTATGTCTTATTTTTTAAAGAAAACCAAGAACAAAAAAGGCGTTTATCTTCAGATTTATGAGAGCTATTATGATCCGGAACGCAAAGGTGGTGCCCATCGTTCATACAAGCCTTTGGGGTATGTACATGAGCTTATGGAAAAGGGCATTGATGATCCTGTTTTCTTTTACTCTGAAGAAGTAAAGAAGTTAAACCAGGAACATCTCAAAAGCAAACAAAGAGATAGGGATCGCATAATCTCGGATGAATCGCCGGAAAAACTTCTGGGCTATTTCCCAATAAAGAACCTGAACGATTCCCTTGGTGTCAGAAAATATATCGATCTTATGCAAACAGCAACCGATTTCAGATTCCGCGTTGCTGACCTTATTGATGCACTCATTTACGCAAGAGTCGTTCGTCCGTGCTCAAAGTCCAGAACCTTTGAAGAAGTAATCCCAAAGCTGTTCGGATCATACGGTTTCTCTCTCGACCAGCTCTATTCGGGCCTTGAATATATCGGGTCTGAATATGAAAAAATCGTCGAGATCTACAATCACCAGATCATGCAGAAGTTCAGGATTGATACATCACACACCTACTTTGACTGCACAAACTTCTATTTCGAAATCGACCGTGAGGACGACCTCCGCAGAAAGGGTCCATCCAAGGAAAACAAAAAGGAACCCATTGTAGGACTTGGTCTCCTTCTGGACGCACACCAGATTCCGATCGGAATGAAGATATATCCCGGCAACGAAAGCGAAAAACCTGTCCTCAGGAACGTTATTGACGAACTGAAAAAACGGGGCAACGTGTCGGGAAGGACCATACAGGTAGCGGACAAAGGATTGAACTGCATCAATAACATCCTGCACGCACTAAAAGCAGGTGACGGATATATCTTTTCCAAGTCGGTCAAAGGGCTGCCGGAAACAGAAAAAGTTTGGGTGCAGCTTGATACTGATTACGTAGATGTAAAAGATCGTAATGGAAATGTCCTTTACAAAATGAAAGAATGTATTGATGATTTCCTTTACAATTACTATGACGAGAGCGGCAAAAAGCATACAATAAAGCTCCGTGAAAAACGAGTTGCCACCTTTAATCCGAAACTTGCTGAAAAACAGATCTTTGAGATCAATAAACAGGTCGAAAAAGCCCGTATGCTCAAAGCATCCCAGGCAAAAAGATCCGAGTTCGGCGACAGCGCAAAATATGTCTCGTTTGTTTCTGCAGATAAAAAAGGGAAAAAGACAGACGGAAAAGTGACAGTAGAAATGAACGAGAAAGCTATAGAGAACGCTCGGAAACTTGCCGGATATAATCTGATGGTTACATCGGAACTCTCTATGTCTGCTGCAGCTATATATGCTGCTTATCATAACCTGTGGCGAATAGAAGAATCTTTCCGCATCATGAAATCACAGCTGGATGCGCGTCCTGTTTACCTGCAGAAAGAGGATACTATAACAGGTCATTTCCTGATCTGCTACCTTTCAGTGGTTTTGATGCGTCTCCTTCAGATTTATGTCCTAAAAGATAAATATGGAACCGAGGAAATCTTTGATTTCATCAGGGACTTCAGAGTCGCCAAAGTTTCTGACAGAAAATATATTAACCTTACACGCAATTCCACGTTCATAAAGGCTCTAGCCTCAGAAACAGGCCTTCCTCTGACATCGTATTTCCTTGGAAACCAGGATATAAACAAAGTGCTAAATCATAGGTTCTAGCCTATGGTTTAGCACTACTTTTTTATCTCAAGTCCGAAAGACAGGTTTTATAACACATAACCTGATGAGAATCAAGAGAAAACAGAATATATGTTCTTTTGTGTTTTGCCCTGATAAGGGCAGATGCAATTCATCCTCCACCTAAAGAGGAAGAGGAATTCTTGCTTAGAATGTGTTAAACTCATATGATCACTTGCAATCGTCTCAACGACAGATTATAACACAGCTACTGTCACGGTACTGTCACAGGAAAGCGGCTTATATACATTATCTAAAACAAATTAACGGCAAGTTTTTTGTGACAGTACCGTGACAGTAACCGTGATATAATGCTGTGGAAGGTCTATTTTTAAGTATTTTTCAAAACTACATGAATCGGAGGAAATGAAGTGTCAAAAGAAAAAACCAACAAAGTAAGAACGCATCCTTTTGTGGACAAAGCACCAGTAGTGGCTTCCATATTAATGGCGGTTCTGGGGCTGGCTATCGCTCAGATGGGACCCCAGATCTTTAAGGCTCCCTTCTCAAAGTTCTCTGTATCCTTCGACTGGATCATCGGCCTGATTGGACTGGCCGTCTCCACCACTTTAGTTCTTCTGCTTTATAAATGGTGGTTCCGTCCGGATTTTTCCGGAATGACAGCAGGGAACCTGACAGAAGGTTTTATGCTTTTAGCACCGATCCTGGCTTATTGGGGAATAAGTACAGGATATAGTTTCATATTTGAGAGAGGCCTTTTATCCCCTCGTATGTCCGGTCATATAATAGAATCTGCTTTTACCGCAGGGGTGCTGGAAGAACTGTGCTTCAGAGGCATACTGGTCTGCACTCTGCTCAAAGTATGGCACAAAAAAGATGCTTATATTAAAGCGGCTATAGTCTCCGCAGTCATCTTTGGGCTTATCCATGGTATTAATATTATTGGTGGAGCTAATCCCGGAAGAACATTTGTCCAGGTATTAGATGCAGGTTTTTTGGGTCTTTTCCTTGCGGCTGTTTTCATAAGATGCGGATCAGTGATTCCGGTGATGGCAGCCCATTCCCTGCATGATATTATTGCACTCGCACTTCCTGTGGATGTTTCTGAGAACGGAATCATCACCGGAGCTGTCACTTTCAGTTCTTATCTTGATCTTATCCTGTCGATGTGCCTGGGCCTTGTTGCAATCTTCCTTCTACGTAAAAGTAAATGCGAAGAAATACGCCGGATATGGGATGAGAAATGGAACGCAGCCGACAGGCCGGACGCAACAATGAATAGTAAATCAGGAGGATTTCACTAAGGAAATAAGGATCGTGAACTGAATGTAGGCACGACGGTCGGAGATCATCAGGTTCATACTTATTCCCTCTTTTCCTTCTCGATCTGCCTCATCAGCAGCCCGATCCGCCTCTCAGCCCAGTCATACTGGCTCATATATTCCCCGTTGAATCCCTCCAGCCCTTTTGTATCCTTCTGAAGTGCCATGTAATAATCACAGGGAATCTTCTCCGGGATGATGGCATAGGAATCTCTGCTCTGCAGGAAGACATCCAGACATCCCAGCTCAGAAAGCCTGGCCCGAAGCTCATAAACAATCTGTGCAAAGTAATGCATCTGCTTCTCGCTGCCATCTGCCTTATCCCCCCAGAGAATAGCCCTCAGAGCAGAATTAGTCACAGCAGCCCCTCTCCGGTCGATCAGATAGGCAAACATCTCCTTCACCTTGGCCCGGCCGAAGTGAACAGCCTTACCATCATAAAATACTTCAAAATTGCCAAAGCACTGCACATAAAGACCTTTTCTTTCTTCCCTGACCGGATAGCGGAGATTGGCAAGCGCCTGTCTCACATCCGCCCTGCTGGCAGGCTTTAAGATGTAATCACTGACGTAAAGCCGGAGAGCATCCAGGGCATACTGGGAATGGGCAGTGACCAGGACGACATTACATAAAGGCCTGATTTTTTTGATCTCCCTGGCCAGAACCAGCCCGCTCTGATCCGGCATGACGATATCCAGAAACACAACATCGATTTCATGACGATGGCACAGGGTCAGCGCATCCTCCGTCTCATCTGCCTGGTAAATCCCGGCATCGGGAACTATTTTATTTAACACTCTTATGAGATGCTTTAATGCGGTCAGTTCATCATCAACGACCAGAATATTCATGGTATCTTTATCCTTTCGCACCTTTTTTTGAGCCTCTTAGGAACATCTGGAATTCATCTTAGTAACCTAGAATGTCAAAGAATGTGAGACCCCGGAATTCTTATTACCGCCACTGTTCCTCTACCCGGCCGGCTGTCTATATCAAGTTCTCCACCACACATAAAGGCAAGACGACTCCTGAGATTTTTAAGTCCGATATGGGCATGGCCATCCCTGTCATATATATCCGGATTATTCCTGCTGTCATCAAGCACTGCGACATCAAACCCCCTGCCATCATCTTCTACCTCGATCACATGGGCACCATCCCTGTCATAGATCCTGAGCACAAGGGTTCCCACTCCACCCTTATTCTTCCTGATTCCATGACTGACTGCATTCTCCACCAGGGTCTGAATGGCAAAAGCCGGCAGTTCAAAGTCCGTATTTCCGATATCATAGACGATGTTAAGCTTATCTCCAAATCTCTCTTTCTCCAGGTATAGATAGTTCTCCACGGTTCTCAGCTCCTGACTGGCCTGAATACATGAACCACTCTCCAGAAGATCGATACTGCCACGCAGGAACCCTGTAAAATGCTCCAGGGCTTCCTCTGCCTTTTCGGGCTCATCAAGATAAGCTTCTATCACGGTCAGACTGTTATAGATAAAATGGGGATGGAGCTGGGACATCATGATCTTGATGCGCTCCTGCGCCATCAGATCATCTTCATGTTCCCGGACAAACTGAAGGTGGAGCCACATATAATTGAACACACTGACAACGACCATAACCGGGGTAAGCATGGAGAATACATAATACCTGAACAAATATGTATCACTTATGATTGCAGCTATGATCACAACCAGCATAAAGAAGGGAAATATGGTCACTCTGTTTTTATCCTGACTGTATTTCTCCAGGGCTTTAAATGCATACCACATCAGAAGTACGGCACTGACCACATGGCCAAAATAGCCCAGCGGTCCCCGAAGAAAATGATTATCCGGGGTAATCATAAATACGATTCCGGAGAAAAAGGCAGTCATTTGTACCACTGCGTTGAGGGCCACGAGTATCCATGGTCCCCTGTCCTCCTCCAGTATCTGAATAAAGAGTACGATAACAACAGGACGCAGGGCATACAGGATAACCGAATTGATCAGCCGGCAGGTAACCATAGCCTCTGCCTCATACCAGGTTCCAAGCAGATCCCCGAGTACTATGACTGTAACAACCAGAGTATTGATTACCATAATTCTCCGGTTTTTTCTTCCTATGTAAGAATCTATAAATAGAATGTAAGCCATGCCGGAAAGCTGAAGAAGTAAGGATATGAACAGAACTGCGATTGTATGTGTATTCAGATCCATAAGACTGCCTTTCATTCTGCTGCAAATGCTGGTACTCTATTCACATCTACTTTGACACAGTGGTGAAGCTGCCTAAAAATCTTATATTATCATTCCTGCTTACCTTTTTTATCTGATCGTCAGTAATGCCACCGGAAGCTTCAACCTCGATAATATAGTTATATTTTCCGAGCTGGCTGCCTTCCGGGCGATCATGTATGGTTACAAGCTCAAGGCCGGAATTGTGAATGTCTACGATTATGTCATCGATCAGGTCAGCATGGCAGCTGGCAGCAAATACGGCATTGGTATAAACTTCATCTGGTCTGTCCTTTGAAAGGACATAAAAGCGGGTCTTATTTTCCATTGTGATCTGCACATTCTCCGCAAGGACGGTAAGACCATAAAGATCGGCGGCTCCCGGTGCCGCGATAGCTGCAATCGATTTGTCGCCGGATTCTGCAACAAAGCTGGCGGCGGCGGCTGTGCTGTCCTTCTCCTCCGGGACGGCAGCTGGCAGGTTCTTTTCTCTCCATTCGGCACTTTGGGCTATACCCTGGGCATGGGAGCATACTGTTTTTATATCCTCAAGCTTTGAGCCAGGCAGACCCATAAGTGTCTGACTGATTGGAAGAACAACTTCTCCAACTACATAAATGCCCTCCTGCCCGATCAGGGCATCGATATAATCTGTGACCGCACCGCCAATGGTATTCTCCTGCGGAATCACGGCATAATCGGCATCCCCGGCCTGGAGCCTGGCAATCGCATTATCTACCGTATCCTGTGGAGAGAGGGAAGCTTCATCGCCAAAGAAATATTTCGCTGCTTCCTCCGTATATGTACCTGCAGGTCCTAAATAGCTGACCATGGCATCCGGCTTAATCTGGGCCGGTTCTATATCTTTTGTCTGCTGAGTGCCGGCAGCTGCTGTGGTCTCCTCAACCCGACTCTTATTTTGGCCTGTGAACTCAGCATTTCTTCCCGTACTGTTCCCGCATCCTGTACTCATTGTTGTCAGGGCACAAAGAGTTATAATCATAATCGCTTTATTGATTTTCAAAGTATTTTACCTCCTTACCGTCATCATATCAGATTTCTAAATCTAAGAAGGAAGCCATATATAAAAGTATTTATATCAACATTTTAGAAAATTAAAATGTTTTGTTAGTCAACATATGTGACGGCTCCCACCACTTTCGTTATCACTTAAGAAGTGGGGGCTTCCTGTTCAAGGCCGGATACGGCCAGATTACACAGGCTATCCCCGGGCGTCCCCCGGTTCTTTTTGCCCGGATACGGGCAGTTTTTTATGATCCTATACGGATATATAGTTCATGATTCTTTTTTCTATATCAACTCTCTTTATGCTGTCACCTGGTGTTCATCTCCGGAACAGTGCAGGATCCTGATCCCTTCCTGCCTCAGATTGATCGCCGCATTGATATCCCGGTCTCCCCGGTAACCGCATTCACACTCATATATACGGTCTGAAAGTTTCAGGTCGCCTTTGATCCTTCCGCAGCAGCTGCATCTTTTACTGGAGGGGAAGTAGCGGTCGATCCGGACATATGCCTTCCCTTTCCTCACCATTTTCCCTTCCAGGATCCTCTGGAAGCGTCCGTTGGCATTATCCATGACACTCTTTCCAAAGTGCAGGCCGCGGCTCATCCCCTTCATGTTCAGGTCTTCCACGCAGACTGCATCATACTGCTCTGAGAGATAGAAGCTCAGCTTATTCTGGAAGTCCCTTCTCTGGTTCCGGATCTTCTCATGGTACCGGGCCACCTTCCGCTTCTGCTTCACGTAGTTCCTGCTCCCCTTCTTACACCTGGACAGTTTCCTCTGCTCCCTGGCAAGCTTTCCCTCAGACTTCCGGTAATACATGGGGTAGTCCGCCCGGCTCCCGTCAGAGAACACGGCAAGCCCCGCCATGGCGAAATCCATACCCAGCACCTTATCTTCCCTGATCTTAACAGCTGCTTGGTTCTCACAGCTGTCAAACTCATATAAGAGGCTGGCATAGTATTTCCCTGACGGCTCCCTTACCACTGTTACTGACTTCAGCTTCCCGTCCTCCGGGATCTCCCGGTGGACGATGATGCGGACCGGGCTCATCTTTGGCAGCTTCAGGCGCCTTCCCATAAGACGGATGTTCCCGTTCACCAGGTTTGTCGTATAGGAATCCCTGCTGTGGTGTTTGGCCCGGAACCTGGGAAAGCCCACAGATGGTTCCCGGAAGAACTTCTTATACGCCGCTTCCAGCTGGAGCTGTACATTAGCCAGCGCCAGAGAATCCACTTCCTTAAGCCATGGGAACTCACCCTTGTACATGGCAGGGGTTGTCCTGAGCATCTTCCCGTTCTCTTTATACTCCCGTATCTTATCCTCCAGCATATGATTATGGATGAATCTGCAGCACCCGAAAGTCTTCGCCATCTGCTGCTCCTGGTCCGGACTGGGATATATGCGGAAACGGTATGCCTTATAGTACTTTACCATGTTTACGATCTCCCCCCTGACTCTATAGACCAAATGATACCTGCTTATTCATATGATATCATATGCCTTGATAGGAATCAAGAAAAACCGAACATATATTCTTATCTGTTTGAGTCCTGATAAGGGTAGCTGCAATTCATCCTCCACCTGTAGAGGAAGAGGAATTCTTGCTTATAATATGTTAAATACTAACTATATATTCTCTGAATGTCAAGAAGACATAGTAGAATAATATCATGATACATACTGACATATCTTAAACAGAATTGACAGATATAACAGATTTGTGATAAAATTTCAATGACCTTTATATTAAAGAAAGATTCTTTTAGGGAGGTGATTTGAAATGTTCTACAATCCTTTTTCACCAATTTTTGGAGGAAAACCTGGTGTTTTCTTTGGACGCAGCAATATTCTGTCCAGGTTTGATCTGGCCATGATCGATCAGGGTAGTGATGATCGAGCATTTTTTTTCACAGGAACCCGAGGAAGTGGTAAAACAGCGCTTTTGGAACAACTATCCATGAAAGCAACCAAGGCAGGCAGGATTGTTTTTGATCTTGGTCCGGATGATATGATTGCCCAGTTCGTCCATGAACTTGCAGGATTTGATGAAAAGACAGAAACAGTAAATCCACAGGCAAATATAAGCATCCTGGGCACGGGCGGCGGAATCAGCGTAGGATCAGTTTCAAAAACAAGACGTGCAGGAAGAGAGAGTCTGCAATCACTTCTTCTGGATGCATGCTTGAAGTCAAAAAAAGGATTATTCGTCACTGTAGACGAGGTTCAAAAAGTACCATTAGAGGACATATCCGCTCTCTGCAATGCCTTTCAAATGGCTTCACGAAAAGGATATGACATTATGCTGGCTGTTGCAGGTCTTCCATATTCACACGCTCATATCATCAGACATGAGGGCTGCACATACCTTCGAAGAGCTGCTCATGAGGAGCTTGCCCTTTTTACCTGGGATGAGGCTGACGATGCTTACAAGGGAGTTTTTTCGACCATCAAAGGTATTGCAATTAGTCAGGAATGTTTAGACAGTTTGAACTCGTCAAGCTATGGTCATCCGTATCTTATGCAGCTTTTAGGCTATCATCTTCTCTTAAAGATAAACGAAGGTTATGTAGAAAAGACGCATATTGTAAGTAAGAACGAGGTTGAAAAGGCGATCTCAAATGCCTTGCTTGCCTACGAGACTCGTGCGCTAAAGCCCCTGATAGACGAGCTGCCAAACAGCGAAAGGAAATATTTATCAGCGATGTCTGCATGTCTCAACGAAGATCGTCTCGTTCCCACATCTGCTGTCGCAAAGGTTCTGGATACTACTCAGAACAAGGTAAGTAAGGTTAGGGCGAATCTAATTGACAATGGGATCATCGCTGCACCGGAAAGGGGATATGTGATGTTTTGTATCCCGTATCTGGCGGACTACGTAAAAAAAGACAACGAAGTTGCTACTGCTGTGGAAATAGCAAGAAAACGGAGGGTATGAGAACTTTTTGTGGAGTAGCTTTCAGGGCCTAATCTAAAAAAGTGGCACATCTGACCGGCCTCTTTTCTCTTAAGCACATATTTGAGCCTGTTCCGGCACTATTACAGAAATCGGCTACTTCCTGGGCAATCCTGTCCTGGCGCTTGACATGTTATACAAAAATATGCAAAATAAAACAAATGCAAAACAGATACCAGCCGGGTATGCAATGGCAGATGACAGCCGGAATCCTTCCTTAGCCATAAGAATATAAGTCAGAGATACCGCTGACATAAAGGCAGCCGGAAGTGCGGTAATTAAGGATCCGTACCTGTTCTTCGCATTTTTCAGAAGGTAAGCGGATGCTACCCAGAGAGAGATCATGGCAAGGGTCTGGTTGCTCCATGAAAAATATCTCCAGAGGACATTGAAATCCAATTGTGTCAAAAAGGCTCCGATTCCCAGGAGAGGGATCGTAATGATGAGCCGGTTCCGCATATTTTTCTGATCAAGATGCAGTGATTCTGCCAGAATCAGCCTTGCGCTCCGGAATGCCGTGTCACCGGAGGTAATGGGACAGGCAACGACCCCGATCACGGCCAGGACTCCTCCTACGGGTCCCAGCATCGTCTTGCTGATTTCATACACAGTTCCGGACTGGCCGGCAGCAGACAGAGCTTCATTCAGCATCTGTGTCCCACCATAGAAAGCCACGCCGGCAGCTGCCCAGACAAGGGCGATCACAGACTCTATGATCATCGCACCATAAAAAACTTTCCTTCCTTCTTTTTCACTGGTGATACATTTGGCAATCATCGGTGACTGTGTGGCATGAAAGCCGGAAATAGCGCCGCAGGCTACCGTAACAAACATGAAAGGCCAGATTGGAAGTCCTTCCGGATGCAGATTCGTAAAAGAAATCTCCGGAATATGATAGCCTGGGCCAAACAGGGAGGCTCCGCCTATGCTGACTGCCATGATAATCAGGACAGCACCAAAAATCGGATACAGGCGTCCAATGATCTTATCGATGGGCAGAAGTGTTGCCAGCACATAATATACCAGGATCACCACGATCCAGAAAGTATTCGAGAGGCTTTCCGGAGTCATCCGGGCTATCAGGGCGGCCGGACTGGTCACAAATACAGTCCCGGTCAGAAGAAGCAGCAGCACGGAAAAGGCCCGCATAATATATAAGGCAGGTTTGCCAAGATAGATCCCCGAAAGCTCCGCGATGGAAGCACCCTTGTTCCGTTCGGATATCATGCCGCTCATATAGTCATGTACTGCACCGCCCAGGATCGCACCGAAGACGATCCATAAGAATACCACAGGGCCGAAGCAGGCTCCCATCAAGGCCCCGAAGATAGGCCCGGTCCCGGCTATGTTCAAAAGCTGGATCAGGACTGCTTTCCATGTCCTTATGGGAACAAAGTCAACGCCATCCTCCATCGTGACAGCAGGTGTCCTTCTGTCATCCGGACCAAAAACATTCTCCACCACCCGGCCATAGACCAGATAGCCGATAATCAATACAATAATCGCTGAAATAAAAGAAATCATATTATTTTTCCTCCAGGCTGTCCTGGAATCCTTTCATATAAGGCTTCATCAGGTCCTTCATCTTAAAACCATACATGTCCGCAATCATCTGAATCACATCAAGGGGCAGATCCGCGTATTTGCTGTCAACATGTTTTCCCATGTATCTCCCCAGCCCGAAGATCTCGATCATGATCTCCGTCGGATCCACATCCTCAGGCCAGAGCCGCTCTCTCATCTTCTTCAGGCGGAAAATCGTCAGCTTGTTGTAGAGGAACCGGATCAGCAGGGAAACCCCGGTAACAAGCAGCAAAACTAATACAGCGGAAACTGCGCTTGGAAGGTACTCTGTCACGTGGTACATATCCTCCCATCCGCCCTTGTCTGCACCAAGAATAACGACCTCATAAAGATAGATGATTTCATAAATCAAAGTTGGTATTATGGCAATCACGGCATCTTTAAGCGTATAGACAAATCCTGATTCCACCATAAAAAATGCGATCAATGTCATGATGGGGCAGACAATGTGCAGATAACGGTTATAACCTCCGAAGGCAGCATATGGGTCGGCCCAGCTCATGAGTCCGACGGTAAATACAAAAACGAAGGTGCTGCATGTGATTCCGCTGTAATGGAGCATGGCAACCCATTTGGGGTAAGAAAAATGTTTTTTACGCATGCCTTCTACAGCGAAGGGAATAATCAGGCAGGCACAAAAAGCCATCAGGCAGCTTACATTAATGGTTAAGAAGTGGAAGAGATTCTCCAGCGGCCACTGGTTCTCCACATAGATCACCATCCCGCCTGCAACGCCATACATGGAAAAGGAAACCGTGATAAGGCTTGCAAACAATGCCAGTAAGCTGCGCCATTTGCTCAGTCCGATAATATAACTGCGGCCGGACCCGGGCTTTCTTTTTTCTCCTGCCGTGTTCATTTTTGATCTGCTCATCATTATAAACGCTCCTTATTCCAGTCAGCTGTTTTTATATCTAATCCCCGGACATTCTGCCTGCAGCCGCAAAGCTCAAAGCTGTCAGGCCAGGCGCAGCAGGCAAGAGTGATGCCGTACTCTTCAGCCATCCGAATAGAATCCACCGTGGGAAGTGATTTGGATGCCAGCACCGGAATGCCGGCAGCAGCAACCTTCTCCACCATGTCAACCGGAACCCGACCCGAGATAAAGAGATAACATTCCTGCAATGGAATTCCACGAAGCAGGGCATGCCCTACCACCTTGTCGAGGGCATTGTGCCTGCCGATATCCTCACAGAAAAAGGTCTTATCCTCTCCTTTCTCATCGGGGTACAGGAGGATACACTTATGTACCGCGCTGGTGATGCCGTGAAGGCCCCCATCCTCCTGAAAGAGCCTGGTCAGGGCAAATATTTTCTCCGGATCCACTTTATGCTCCGGAACCGGCTCAAGCTTCCGCTTCCCTGCATAATCCCGGAAACGGCGGTTTGTGCTGCAGCAGGAAAGCTCGGTGTCCACGGTTTCCTCCATCACCAGCTCAGGATCAAGAAGGACGGTGGCATTATATTGTTCTTTGCAGGTAAAAAACAGCTTCACATCTTGAGGACTGCCTATAATCCGGTCAGTAAAGAGCCTGCCGTAAACCAGTTCCTTTATGTACTGTGCCGTGCACACCAGGCGGTACATGAGCTGCTCATTGACCAGAACCTCCAGCAGGTGCTCCCGCAGACATCTTCTCTCCCCTTCCCTGGCTGTCCCATCCGGCATTACCCGGAGGATGGAAATTTCTTCCGTGTTCATTGATCTGACGCTCCTCTCTGAAACTTTTTCAAAGTTTCGCCAGCCGGACAGCACATACCTTATACTCAGGAATCCGGGCAAACTCATCCAGGGCGGCGTTGGTCAGCACGTTGACTGGAGAATCTTCGAAGTGGAAGGGCATCCAGGTTTCTCCCTCGGATACCTTTCTCCCAACCCGGGCAGTGGCGGTAATCTCTCCCCTCCGGCTGCTGACGCAGATGCGCTCTCCGTTTTTAATTCCCAGGCGGTCCGCATCCCTGTAATTGACTTCAATAAATCCCTCATCTGAAAGATCCATCAATCCCGGTGCCCGTCCGGTCATGGATGCAGCATTGTAATGATAGAGAATCCGCCCTGTCATCAGGACAAATGGATATTCTTCGTCTGGCAGCTCCTTAGAGGGCCGGAAGGCTGCCGGATAGAGCAGGGCCTTTCCCCTGGCAGGATGTCCCACATGCATGATGGGCGTGCCGGGATGGTTCTTATCCGGACAGGGCCACTGGAGGCCTCCCTCCGAATCCAGCCTTTCATGGCTGATTCCGTGGAAGGATGGGGTCAGACTGGCAATCTCATCCATGATTTCTGCGGGAGTCATATATTTCTGGGGATAACCCATGGCATTCATCAGGTCGATCAGGATGTCCGTATCCGGTCGCATCTCTCCCGGGAGGGTGACTGCCTTCCGGATCCTCTGGACGCGGCGCTCCGTATTGCTGAAGGTGCCCTCTTTTTCGGCAAAGCTGATGCCGGGCAGGACAACATCTGCGAAAGCCGCTGTCTTTGTCAGGAACAGATCCTGCACAACCAGGAAGTCAAGGTTCTTTAATGCTTTGATGATGTGGTGGGTGTCGGGATCAGATACAATCGGATCCTCACCGCAGATGTAAAGGCCTTTTACCTTCCCCTCGATGGCAGCCGGGAATACCTCTGTTGCCTTAAGGCCCGGCAGGGGACTTAAAGGCAGACCCCAGGCCTTCTCAAACTTTGCGCGGACCTCCGGGTTGTCCACCTTCTGGTATCCCGGGTAGTCCGTAGGCTGGGCGCCCATATCGCATGCGCCCTGCACGTTATTCTGGCCTCGCAGGGGATTCACTCCGCAGCCGCTGCGTCCAATCTTGCCGCAAAGGACCGCCATGTTGGACATGCTCATGACTCCCTCGGTTCCGGTGGAGTGTTCGGTCACACCCAGACAGTAGATGATGGGGGCTTTCCCGGCCGTCGCGTACATGCGGGCCGCTTCTTTCAGCTTTTCAGGATCAATATGGCAGATCTCCCCCACCTTCTCCGGTGTGTAATCCTCCACCAGCGCTTTCAGTTCTTCATAGCCCTCGGCATGGTCACGGATATAATCATGGTCAACCAGGTTCTCCTTGATCATCACATGCATCATACCATTGGCAAAGGCCACATTGGTGCCCGGGCGGAGCTTAAGGTGGATATCAGCGGATTTTGAAAGACCGATATCCCTGGGATCCACCACGATCAGCCTGCTGCCCTTCTTCACGGCCCTTCGGATCTGCATACCGACAACCGGGTGTGCCTCCTCCGGGTTAGAGCCTACAAGAAGGATACAGTCCACGTCCTGGGTGATATCCCCGATGGGGTTGGTCATGGCACCGGAGCCCAGGGTCCTGGCCAGTCCCGTAACGGAAGCGGAATGGCAGACCCGGGCACAGTTGTCCGTATTATTGCTGCCAAAGCAGGTACGGACCATCTTCTGCACCATGTAGATATCTTCGTTGGCAGACCGGGAGCAGGCAAAGCCGGCCAGTGCCTCTCCACCGAATTGCTTTTTGATTGCAAGGAAATGTTCGGCTGTATAGGAGATTGCTTCCTCCCAGGAGGCCTCACGGAAGACCCCGCTGGCCCGGTCCTTGATCAGGGGCTTTGTCAGCCGGTCCTTTGAATGAACGAAGTCAATGCTTCCTGACCGGCCCTTGACACATAAGCGTTTGTGGTTGGATGGCCCGTCGGCCGCCTCCACATTTACTATTTTGTTATCCTTCACCAGCAGATAAAGCTGGCAGCCGGTGGCACAGTGGGGGCAGGTTGTTAAAACTTTCTCCACCTCCCAGTTGCGGTATGCTGCCTCTCTCTTTAAAGTCAGGGCACCGGTGGGACAGACGCTTGCGCAGTTTCCGCAGCTCTCGCATCCGTTGGTCCTGTAATCGCTGCCGAAGGGTGTCTCCACCACATGGAAGGTTCCGCTGCGCCCGCTCTTTAAGACACCGTTGCAGGCGATATTATGGCAGACATTGATGCAGCGCTGGCAGTGGATACATTTGCCCGGTTCATATCGGATGTAGGGGTTATCATCCACGATGGGATAGTTCTTTTCAATCTCTCTGCGTGACCCCTGATAACCGGCATGGTCTACCTGGTACTCATTGCAGAGGTCCTGCAGCTGGCAGCTGCCGTTTGCCGGACAGCTCATGCAGTCTAAGTTGTGGTTGGCCAGGATCAGGTTCAGCATCTCCCTGCGGTAGCGGGCCAGGCGGTCACTCTCCGTCCGGATGACCATGCCATCCTTTACTCTGGTCCTGCAGGAGGCCAGCAGGTTGTCATAGCCATCAGCCTCCACCATGCAGATCCTGCACATGCCGATATCGGAGACCCCCTCCATATAGCAGAGGGTGGGAATCCGGATTCCATTCGCACGGGCAGCCTCAAGGATGGTCGTGCCCGGACAGACCTGACAGACGGTTCCATCGATGGTAATTTGAATCAGATCAGTCATTTCCCCTTCCTCCTTCCTCTGCCCCGCATCCGTAGTGGTCGCACCGCAGGCAGCGGCCCGACTCCCGCATGGCTTCCTCATAAGTCATGGGAAGCTCCACAAATTCAAAGTTCTCTTTTCTCTCAAAGGGATCTTTCGTCTCGACCTCCGCCCGGCTGGTTGGAATACAGGGATTGGGCATGGCAGCAGGCACATCGGCCTCGCAGGGCAGCTTATGGTGATATCCCAGATACTCATCGATGTTGAAGGCCGCAACCTGTCCCGCGGCAATCGCGTTGATCGCAGTGGATGGGCCGGTGACGCAGTCTCCGCCGGAAAATACGCCCTCGGTATCTGGCACAATGCAGTCCTCACCCGCCAGGATCCTTCCGCGGTCTACCGGGATCCCGGCGGCCGCAAAGGGCTCCACGTCACAGCGCTGACCGACGCCGAGGATCAGATAATCGCACTGGAAGCGGTAGGGATAATTGCTGGAATGCTCGGTGGTCATCATGCCGAACTTGTCAAGCTCGCCGACAATCTGGGGCTGAAGCCAGACTGCCCGGACCTCATTAGTCTCCTTATCCGTCTCGATATGGAGAAAGCTTAAGAGGGTGCGGAAGCGGACGCCTTCCTGCATGGCCCCCTCCATCTCCTCTTCCAGGGCGGTGTAATCGTCCCGTTTTCTTGTAAAGACATGGACGGATTTTGCCTTGAGACGGATGGCGGTACGGGCCGCGTCCATGGCCACATTTCCGCCGCCGATCAGAGCCACCTTCTTATCCCTTAGGTCCGGCGGCATTCCGCCTGCCACAAGCTGAAGGAAATCCGCCGCGGGGACCACGTTGACCGCATCCGCATTCTCCACCGGCAGCCGGTTTCCGATCTGGGCTCCAAGCCCCAGATAAACTGCATCGGACTGGGCCCGGATCTGGTCAAGGGAGATATCTCTTCCGACCCTGGTATGATACTTCACTTCAATTCCGTCTACTGCGAGGATCGCCCGCAGGTCTACATCCAGAAGGGCCTTTGGCAGACGGTATTCCGGGATTCCGTAGCGGAGCATTCCGCCAAGCTTATCATGCTCTTCATAGATGACAACCTCATGGCCCATTAAAGCAAGGTAATAAGCGGCGGTCAGTCCGGAGGGGCCTCCTCCGACCACAGCCACCTTTTTACCGGTTTTCACATTTCTCTTCGGGTTAGGAACCGTATCCGCAGCAACCGACTCCACGGCATACTTTTTCAGGCCGCGGATATTAATCGGATCATCGATGATAGCCCGGCGGCACTTTCTCTCGCAGGGATGCTCGCAAACCATGGCACAGGCAGTGGGAAATGGATTGCGGTCACGGATGACCTGAATGGCACCTGCGTAATCCTCCTCTTTGATCAGGGCAATGTAGCCCGGAACATCCACATGAGCAGGACACAGGGTGACACAGGGAATGGTCTGAGTCACATTTTCCGTGCAGCTGTGGTGCTTTAAATGACTCTCATACTCATCTGCAAATTCCGATAAAGAGTCAAGAATCAGATGGGCCGCAGAGACACCCACGGCACAGTCCGCACAATCGGCAATCATACG
This sequence comes from Eubacterium sp., assembly GCA_017459345.1. Taxonomy (GTDB): domain Bacteria; phylum Bacillota; class Clostridia; order Lachnospirales; family Lachnospiraceae; genus Anaerobutyricum. Next base: position 5,771 of record JAFUDC010000135.1, on the reverse strand, counting down.
GCACATCTCCTCCAGCTGCTTTAAGCTATCTGATGCCGCGCAGCCGTTTAAGATATCCGTGAGCATCCGCTCCACCTCCACCAGACCGTCCCGGCAGGGCACACATTTACCGCAGGACTGGTTCATTGAAATCTGCAGAAGAGAACGATAGAGCGCCAGCGGGCACATTCCCGGCGGATAGGCGCTCATTCTTGACCGGAACTTGCGCAGGACAATATCGATCCGCTCATTCATGTTCCCTCTTTTTGCGAGTTTCCTCATAATTACGATACCTCCTGTAGGCAGGACTTTAAAAAGTTACTCACTCAATCTCCAAAATATCCCCAAAGCCTGTGACATCAAAGATTTCCATGATCGACTGGTTCACATGGGTAATTTTCATGCCGTCCCGCTTTGACATGGTTTTATGGTTAGAAAGCAGCACCCTGAGACCGGCGGATGAGATATAATCGAGCTTCTCAAAATCCAGGACCAGCTCTGTCATCCCATCCAGAGATTCCTTCAGTACCGCCTCCAGTTCCGGAGAGGTGACGGTGTCCAGACGTCCCTCCAGGGCAATATTCAAAGTATTTCCGTTTTCCTTTTTGATGATATTCATGATAGATCTCCTTTCGTTTTCATTATTGTTTTATATATTTGTTCCTCCTGCCCGAAAGCCCGAGCAGGAGTGCCACCACGATTGCTGCAATGACCAGACGAATGGCAAGATAGATCAGCCACTGCCACTTCTGTGATAATACCAGACCCAATGGATTCACATAGGATGAGAAAAAATTAGCCCGGTATACCAGGCCTGTTGGTTTCCCGTCTGTATACACCGGCTGCGAGAAGATAGAGTTCAGATAAAATGTCGGAAAATCCAATGCTGCCAGCAATCCCATGGTAGATTTAAAGTGGCCAGGCGAAGCCCTGTGGGAACCGCCAAAACCAAGATAGAGGCCAAGTGTCACTACCATGGCGTGATAGAGAAAATACTGCCATACCCTTGGAGAGGAAAAATACTCTCCCACCCCGCTGTAGTCCGCGGTAATGTAAGCCAGAACTATGCCGAGGCCGCCGCCAATCATCCCTGTCACATACATGAGGGACAAAAGCCTTGACCTCCATGTCTCATCCTTCATAAGCAAAGCAATCACAATGAATACAAGCATAAGTGAGCACAGTTCAAAGGGCAGATGGGCCATTTCCATGTAGGGTGAATATTCCCCTGTCGGCTGGTAAAGGAGCCTGGCTCCGGATCCGGAAGGCAGAATTTCCGCCTCAACCATGGGCAGGATCTTCGTCACACTGAGTATCTTGACCCACTCTGAGATGAGGCCGACCACAAGACAGACCTTCAGCATTTTTTCAATTGATGGCTTTTTTATACAACATAAGGTATATCCCCCTGCAATCAGGAGAAGGGAAATACCAATCCATATCAAATGTCCGGCAGAAAACAAAGCAATCCCTCTCTCTATTATTCTTTTCTTTATGTTTCCCTCATCGGTTCATCTTTGCCATGGAAGCCAGGGTCGGTATCTTCATAGGGCAGACATCCATACAGGAAAGAGACTTGGAGCAGCCCTTTCCGAAGTGGTCCGCATAAACCCTGCGGATATCCCTGACCTTAGCCTGATTCCTGGACGCAGCCAGATAGCAGTCATTGGCGAATGCCGCGCCAAAGAAGCTTTGTCCGTTTACATAATTGGGACATACCTCCAGGCAGAGTCCGCATTTTAAACATTTGGCCGCCGCATACTGATGCGCATGGTCACCATCTCCCGAGGGCTGGTATTCCCCGATATACACATTGGAATTTCTAAGGTTTTCGTGAATGGAAGACCGGTCCACCACCAGGTCATGAATGACCGGGAATTTTCGCAGAGGCCGGATCTCTATGTCCTTTCCCTTACAATCCCGGACAAATGTCTCACAGGCCAGGGCGGGGCTGCCGTTGATCACCATGGCACAGGCACCGCACATACCCTGAAGGCAGGAACATTCCCAGCCGATCCGTGTGGTTGTACGACCGTCTACATCAACAATATCATCATGATAATTCAGATAATCAAGAACCCCGGCGATGGAATTATCCCGGGGGCCGTCATAGTTAAAGGTCTCCCAATAAGGCTCGCTGCCGGGGAACAGCTGACGCAGCACTCTAACTCTCATAGTATCCCTCCTCATCCAGGCGCACCTTATAATTCCTGTCATCATAGGAGATAATCGTTGCCGACTGGCAGCTGGCATCCGCCTTGGGATAATCACTTCGGTTGTGGGCTCCCCGGCTTTCCCGGCGGGAAAGGGCACAGGTCATGGTTGCCCGGGCAAGAGTCAGGATTCCCTGCAGGCTGTAGTTGAAATAGGGCATGACACTATTATCATAATGCAGTTTCCCGGCAATATCAAGATAATAATCGATCTCATCGAGGCCCTTAAGCAGGTTGTCCTCGCTCCTCACAATTCCCAGCTGCTTCTGCATGGTCTCTGCCAGCATGTCTCTCACATACATGACGGGGAAAAGACTCTTTGTATCCCTATCCGAGGCAAGCAGGTCTCTCTGGCGATTCAGGTCTGCATCAAAATCAGGATGGGCAGGCCCCTTGCCCTCTCTGCCAGCTATACATACGTCCTTCCTGGCTGCTATGGCATCCGCCGCCACATTTCCGCTGTAGATGGCCGCCAGAAGGGAGTTGCCGCCCAGCCGGTTGGCACCATGATACATGGAGGCACATTCCCCCACCGCAAACAGGTTATGTATATTGGTCTCATGATTTAAGTGCACGGCCAGACCGCCCATGAAGAAATGTACGGATGGCTCCACCGGAATGGGCTGGCAGGTCACATCGATGCCGCCATACTTTGCACAGAGATCTCTCACTTCCGGAAGGCGTCTGTCGATCAGATCCCTGTCCAGGAAGGAGATGTCCAGCCAGACCTTTTCATCAAGGGCATCCATTTCTCTTGCAATCACATCCCGGGTCATCAGGTTGCCGCCCGGGCCGTATTTTTCTTCCATAAAGTAAATGCTGCGCCCTCCGCTGGTATAATAGAGTCTGCCCCCTTCCCCCCTTGCCGCCTCGGATATCAGCATCCGCTTCTGCGCGGTTTCCAGGGTGGTGGGATGATACTGGATAAACTCAAGATTCTTAAGCTCTGCCCCCTGCATAAAGAGCTTGCCGGCCGTATAGCCGTCACACTGGGTAGACCCGGTGGTCTTGCCAAAGAGTGCGTTCTGCCCGCCGGTGGCAATGACCACCGCATCAGCATAAACTGCCTCAAGACCCCCGCGGGCTTCATCAAAGAGCAGGGCGCCATAACAGACACCATCCCGGATCAGGGCGGAGTGAAAGCAGCACCAGAGTCTGCGTTCGATCATTCCCTGGCCTTCATAGCGTCTGGTTTCCATGACCAGGGCGGAAACAATCTGCTTGCCTGTGGATGCGCCGCAGTAGTAAGTCCTCTTGTGGGACTGTCCGCCAAAGGCTCTGGCCAGGGGCCGCCCCTCGTCATCCACCGAGAACACGGTCCCGATGCTTTTCAGATAGTCTAGGATCTCCCCTGCATGCTGACACAGACCGGTCACGGCTTTCCGTCCGCCCAATCCACAGCCTCCCTTCAAAGTATCCTCGATATGACTGGCCACGGAATCACCGGTCTCCGGCAGGGGCAGTACCGCATTGATCCCACCTGCAGCCATGACAGACTGAGACCTTTCGGAGGGAAAGGGGGCTGCCAGGGTCACATGGATGCCCTGACCGGCACACCGCAGGGCACAGGCCATACCGGAGATTCCGCTGCCGATGATTAGTACATTTCTCATGACGTCCCTCCCTGGGGCAGGAACATAAAAAGTTCCGTCCTTAGAACCACAAAAGCGGCAATTACAAATGCAAGGGCACAAAGAATATAGAGGATCCTGTCGATTTTCTTCTGCTTCTCTCTCGAAGTCAGCCAGCCCAGGGTGATAAAAGCCCGGGTCACGGACACCGCAATATGGGTAAGGACCGTACCATAAAACAGGGGCTGGCTGAGAAGAAGCAGGCCAAACCAGACCCACTGCCCCTTTTCGGCGGCAGCCTGGAGCAGGCCAAAGGTATTGATATGCAGAATCAAGAGGGGCAGCATCAGTACAGCACTGACCCGCTGAAGGATCGTCTCCAGATTCTGCTTCGGATACAGATCAAGACGGGTCCCATCCGCCTTTAAGAAAACCGTCAGCATACCGCATACCGCATGCAGGCACACCAGCACCATGAAGGGAACCGCGGTCAGAATCTTCAGCATGGGATTATAATAAAAGGTCAGATAAGCAAATACAGTATAGCCCATATGAATCAGCATGCAGGCTATGGACAAAAGCCCTAAGGAGGCTGTCATTTTCTTTAGTTTCAATCTTTTTTCCTTTCTGTTATATTTTAGGAATCATTTTATGAGATGGTCACGAGTTTCACAATTATCTTATATATAAAAGCATCTATCTACCACACGAGTTCTCTTGCCGACAAGGGCCTGGCATTGATCCGGATATTGGAAATGAGGCCGCTCCGGAGCTTTACCACACGGTTGGCCATCTTGGCAATCTCCGGGTTGTGGGTGATCATGACAACGGTCTTTCCTCCATTTTTGACGATATCCTCCACGATGGAGAGCACTTCGATACTTGTCTCATAATCCAGAGCTGCCGTAGGCTCATCCGCAAGAATCAGCTTGGGATTCTTGGTGAGGGCTCTTGCGATGGAAACCCTCTGCTGCTGGCCGCCGCTCATCTGGGAAGGAAAGTTTCCTGCCCGGTCCGAAAGCCCCACCTGCTTTAAAGCCTTCTCGGGAGGGATCGGATTCTTGCTGATCTCAGCAATGAACTGGAGGTTCTCCAGGGCGGAGAGGTTGGGCATCAGATTGTAGGACTGGAAGATGAAGCCGATATAATTCCGCCGGAACTCGGTCAGGTCCCTGTCACTGGGATGGGAGAAGTCCTTTCCGTCGATCAGGAGGCTTCCATCCGTCATGGCATCCATCCCCCCTATGATGTTCATCATGGTTGTCTTACCACAGCCGCTCTCTCCCAGGATCACCAGGAATTCCTTCTCATAGATATCAAGGTCGATTCCTTTAAGGACACGGATCACACTGTCCCCGGAAGGAAATTCCTTGATCACATTCCGCAGAACGATCATAGGCTTGCGCTTTGCGGGAAGACTGACTTTATAGCCTTTATCCTCGATATCCATGGCAGCCATGGCAGCCATGCTCTCGCACAGTCTGATATCCTCCCTGTCGAAATTCCCTTCATTTTTATTGACCAGCTGAATACAGCCAAATGCTTCTCCCCCCGGAATCTTCAGGGGAGAGACCAGCTGGTTTTTAACGATCATGCCGGTGGCATCATCAGACCCGTACAGGGGGCTGTCATCGGCGATGGGATTGTGGACCGTCAGGGTTTCCGCAGTTTCCATTACATGTCCTACCACACCCTGGTCCTTCCCGATGGTGATTCCCGTCACATCGCAGCCGGTCCCGCTGGCAATGATGGCATTCCTGCTGTTATCCCTGTCATACATCCAGACAAAACCGCCCTCACAGCCTATGGCATCCTTCAGGATCTCCATGCACCTGGTCAGACCGTTCTCCAGCTGGTTTTCATCCTGAAGTGTAGTGCAGCGAAATATAGTTCTTAGTGACCGCAGATCTGCGGCTTTTTAAAATATATAACTGAAGATGATTGGTGATCCAAGTGTGTTGCTTTTTGCGGCACACTTTTTTCTTGCCAAATACCAGTATTACGTTTA
>JAFUDC010000134.1 GCA_017459345.1 Eubacterium sp. | reverse complement strand
GAGACAGTATAGCCATACCGTCCATCTTCCAGCAGACGTAGCCTCCAGGTTCGACTCTTGGGCGTCCTTCGTGCCTTGCACATCCGTTCATAGAGCGTATAGAGAGGCTCTGCAGCTTCATGCAAGAACTGGACGTAGTAAAGGGCCTCGCTGTCATTCCGGTCCCATTCCAGGTTCATAAAGACCTCATCATCCTTGGAATACCCGGCCTTGCGAAGAAAGGAAGCGGCCTGTCCGAGAAGGGTGGCAAGGGCGATGAGCAAATCCATAGCGTTCATTATAGTTCTCCTTTTTTTGACCTCTGTTCTGTAATTCTTTCAACTCTCAGCATCTAAATCAAACCAAATGGGCAGTTTATACTCCCCCTCATAGTAATGACGGTCCGGGTCCTCCCTGTCCGCAAAGGGTTCAAGGCAGACCGGATGGCCTTCCAGTGGAATCCGAATGCCGCAGGCACGGAGATGTTTGTACAAAAATGAAATCTCTTCCCCCATCTTCTTCATGGTAAGATCCATCTCATCGAGTTCTTTGACCAGAGTCTCATTGGACAAATGCAGGGCCCGATTTTCTGTATCATAAGCACATACCACATCCCTTAGTTGGTCCATATGTGCCTTAAGCGCATGCACAGAATCCCTTCCTTCGGCCACATCACTGGCACAGCCATAAACACCGACGAGAGCCTTGTTGAGCATCGTTATCCCTCCTCTCTGTGAAATACTGAAGGTTAAGGCATCGTCCTCCGATGAGGTTCCTTCCTTCATCCGAATAAGCTTCCGGATATACTCCATATCCCGGTTCGGCGTTCTCCCCCGGCAGTAGTCTTTGACATAGAAAGCAAAGCCGGCATCATCGCTGTATTCACTGGCACTGTGAAGACCATTGAGGATATCCAGCTCAAGAAGGTTGGCAAATCTGGGATGAAGGTGTTTAATCAGCGACTGACGCCACTTCACCACCTCTAAATCGGTCAATAAGAGGTCCCTGAAGAGCCGATCAATTGTTTCCTGAAGATCATCGATAACCCCGCAGTAGTACTCGAAAGACAGGTCCTGCCGATCGATTATCCTTCTCAGCCGGCAAATGATCTTGCTATCGTCCGCTTCTGTTTCTGCATTCGTAAACGTATCGGCGTCATCAAAAGGGGTTTCTTCGTCATCCAAGCCTTCCAGGTATTCCATGGCGGCTTTCCCCGGCAAGTCCTTTAGGGGAATCCGGCTAGTTCTTGCACTGGATTTCTGATGGGGCGGGGTATTGTTACGTTTCCGCTCGATTCCAATCATAGTTAGTCACCTCCCTAGCTGACGACCTTTCTGGCCGCCAGCCACAGTTGTTATTTCTAGGTCTAACAGACCCGTGCGTCCCTGGGGAAAAACAGACGGTATAGGCCCTTCTAAAACGGGAGCCAGTCATCCGGATAAGACTCCGGGTCAACGCCAAGGGGAAGTGACAAGACCTCTACCCCGATCAAGGCATCCTGGTCAAAGGGTTCAATGTTCATAAGAAAGTCAATCTCAGCCTCCAAGGCGTTGATCATCTCTTTTGCCTCCGACTCCGTGAAGCAGTAATGACGAGTATAGGTCTTGCCCTTTGCAGGAGCGCCAGAGGGCAAGACAGAAGGCATAGCGACTATGGGAGGTGTGCTTCCTCCGTTATCTGTTCCGTCATCCTGGAAGGGGGGAGAGATGGCCACAGAGCTGTCATTCATACGTGTTTTCTCCTTTCGTTTTCTCCTTTCATTACGTCAGAATCTTTTTTCCTACGGGTACAGATCATATGCCAAAGAAGCTGGCCAGCTGGGTGATATTTTCCCACTCCTCGATGATATCCGGGTTCACCTTATATCCTTCCCAGGCCCGTTCTCGGAGCAGTGACCCGTCCTTAAAGCAGAAGCTAATGTCTACAGGGTGCCCCTTTAACGGAAATGCATATCTGCCCGCGTATAACCCGCGAACCAGCCAGGCGACATCGTGGAGCAGATACAAGATGGTTAACTCATACTCCTCCATCACGGGGTCAGTAATGATCTCGGCGAGCTCTAAGTATTCTTCCTCGGCGCATTCCTGGTCTTCATAGTTGAAGTTACATTCCTGGCCGGTTACAGGCATAGCCTGCTGGCGAGGAGTAACGTAAGTATCTGCGTGGTCCATTTTTACATTTCCTTTCCATTCAACGACATTGCCAGTGATAACCGCTCGCGGGCACATAAGATATCCATTCTGCAATGGATTCCTTGCAATGCCTAAGAAACTGGTGTATTCTCCTCATGCTGGCCAGAGTAGAAGGACTCTGGCCGAGCACTTTTAAGCAATCGCAAAAAGCACGGTCAGGCATCCGCGTCAACAGGCTTCTGGCCGTTGCTCTTTGCACCAGCATCATCCGGATTATTGTCATCCGCCCACTCCTCCTGATAAGTCCTACCCTCACGACGGGAGGAACCCTTCAGATTAAAACGAATAGCGTTCCGGATAACACGATCCATAAAACCATCTGCAACAGTAGGATTAGCAAAGGCCTTCGGCCAATCCCTAACGGGCAACTGAGAGGCCACAATAAACGGCTTCTTATGGCGATAGCGCTCCTCCACGACCTCCATAAAGTCGATACAGAGCTGGTGGTTAAACTGCATCGTGCCAAAGTCATCCAACACCAGGACATCCGGCTTTACGAGGCTTTCCAACCAGGCTGCATAGGTCCCTTCGAAGCGAGCGGCATCCAGCGCCGTAATAAGCCTTGTGGCTCGATAGGTCTTTACAGAGTACGACTGACGGCAGGCTTCGAAAGAAATCGCGGAAGAGACATAGGTTTTTCCGGTGCCCGTTGCTCCGAGAATCAAAAGGCTGATTCCCATCTTTATCCAGTTCATCGTAGAGATTTCCGCAATTAGGTGGGGGTCAAGGTTCCTCTCGGGGAGGTACTCCAGCAAAGCAAGACGGGCCACTTCATCCCGGATGTCTGCAGCCTTGATAAGGCGCTTTTCCTTCTTCTGCATCTTGGCCGAAAGCTGTGCGGACACCAACTGATACAAACGATCCTCAAAAGCCAGGGTGGCGTAAGCAGGGAGTTCCTCCTGCCTCAGGTATTCGTTAGCCATGGCAGTAAGCCGGAGTTCCTTTAAGGCTGACCTGATTTCTTCCCGGTACATTATTCCCAGTCCTTTCTTAGATTTTCGTGTTCCATGGATCTGTAGTCATCTGGATCCATGTGAGGCTGCTCATCATCTCCTTTTTTCCCTGTATCCTTAGGCGGGTTTTTTAGGATGTTTCGGATGTTCGTCACAGAAACTTTGTCAATACCTAAAACAGTGCGGCATGCACTGTTCAAAGGAATCCGGCCATACTTCTCTGCAAGGCTCAAAAGAATGTTACATTCCCGATAACCATGCTCTTCGGTAGGGCCTTCCGAAAGAAAGATTTCTACAACTTTAGATACCTGTTCTCCGAGACTTGCGGCTTCATTGCGGTAATACTTCGCATCCTGTCTCTCAAAATCCGCCATCTTCTGATGGCTCACGGGCATATGCTCACGAATCGTCACATGCGGGGCACCTGTGAATCTGCGGGGATGTACTGCGATGAGTCCCTTGTTCTTCAGATAGATTTCAACTTTCTTTGCGTAAAGGTGGATATCGACCTTTTGGTGGGCATACTTATAAGGTACTGAGTAGTAGAATCCGGCACACTCGACGTGATAGTCCGGGCCAACTGTCCTATCAACCATAGTCTCAAAAAAGACAAATGGATCCTTGCGAAGAGGCCGCAGAGCTGGCTTGTCTACCTGCTCGAAGACCTCTTCTCGTGAACCCGCTCTTTTCTGAAACTTCTGCTTGGAGAGCTTCGCTAGTTCCACACGGATAGCTTTGTTTAAGGATTCCAGGTCAGTACAGTTAAGTTTTTTAAGCTTTTCCAACAGCCATGTCTCTAACCATTTAACACCAGCCTCCACAGATCCCTTGTCTTGCGGTTTCCGTACACGGGCCGGCGTGATTGCAACCCCGTAATGGTAGGACATCTGAAGGTATGCATGGTTGAATTCTGTGTCGTAGCAGCACCGCCTGTTGACGGCAGTCTTACAGTTGTCGGGTACTAG
>JAFUDC010000133.1 GCA_017459345.1 Eubacterium sp. | reverse complement strand
GGTGGAAGCTTTTGCACCTCCCTTAAGAGATGCACCGTATCCTGCACTCTCTACTGCGGCGATGATGGCCTGGTCGGAAGCGGTTCCATCCACGCCCATGGAATTGGTCAGAAGGCTTACGGCACATTCCGTGACACCTTCAACCCCGTTCACCGCTTTTTCCACCCGGGCTACGCAGGCCGCACAGCTCATGCCGGTGACATTATACTGTTTCATATTTTTATGGCTCCTTTCTGTTGCTATGCAGAAGTGAAGTTATTCAAATAATTCACTTCATCAACTTCCCTAACATGGAAATCAGTTCATCAATTTTCTCATTCATTTCTTCCGTGGAAGAGGCATGGGCGACACAATGCTTCAGATGGGAGGAAAGAATCTCCTTATTCACCTTATTAAGTATGGCCTCCGTGGCCATCAGCTGCTGTGAGATATCAATACAGTAGCGGTCATCCTCCACCATCTTGATGATTCCATCAATCTGACCCCGTGCAGTCTTTAAAAGCTTCTTTACTTTAGTCTGTTCCGCCTGCATGGTTTTATCCTCCTTTTCTTAACACAACACCCCCGGGGGGTGTCTGCTTGTATGCATCATAACAGGGAAAAAGATATTTGTCAAGTAGGTTTTTGGACTTTGTTTTTGGATGTACATAATGTACTTTTCAGGGCTTTCATATATTCAATTGTAAAGAATGGTTTTGTTGATGTATTGCCTAAAAGTCTGTTGTCTAAATGAATTTAGTCAAGAAAATAAATGCAAATCCTTTTCTTTTTTCACAGAATATACAACACATAATGGTAAAATAAGAAAAATTGGTTGCTTTATTATTCATAATAAGGTAAACTATAGTCTACGTCATCATCAGCGCACGAAAGTATCATATTAAGAAGAATAGATTGTTGGAAGGAGACCTGTTATGCTGCAAAAAGAAATAAAGAGGATGGAAACCTTAAGTGATGTGGAGAAAAAGATTCGTGCACTGGAGCATGAACTTGTCCATACCCACAGGATTAATCCCAATCTTTACGTGGAATATGATGTGAAAAGAGGCCTGCGTGATTCTGCCGGTAAGGGCGTACTTACCGGTCTTACCGAGGTCTCTGATGTTAGGGGTTATAAGTTGGTGGAAGGCCGCAGCATCCCGGCGGATGGCCAGCTTTTCTATCAGGGCTATAATGTCATGGATCTGGTGAAAGGCCAGCAAGGCAGAAAATATGGCTTTGAGGAAACCATTTACCTTTTGCTTTTCGGGAAGCTTCCTACTGCCAGCCAGCTGGAGGACTTTCTGGATGTCTTATATGATCTGCAGGATATCCCGGGAAGGTTTGTGCGGGATGTGATTATGAAGGCATCTAATGCAAATATCATGAATGCCATGCAAAGATGTGTGCTGACTCTCTACACCTATGATAGTAATCCGGAGGATATCTCAGCAGGCAATGTCCTGCGTCAGTCCCTGGATCTGATCGCCAAGCTGCCTCTGATTACAATCTATTCCTATATGTCCTATCTGCATTTCAGGATGGATCAGACCCTGCTCATCCGAAACCCGGAGAGAGGATTATCCTTTGCGGAGAATATCCTGCGGATGCTCCGCCCGGATGGACGATACACAGAGCTTGAGGCTAAGGTGCTGGATATTGCACTGATTCTCCATGCAGAGCATGGCGGTGGTAACAACTCCACCTTTACAACCCATGTTGTCACCTCATCGGGAACGGATACCTACTCATCCACGGCGGCTTCCATTGCCTCCCTGAAGGGACCCCGTCACGGCGGAGCCAACCTGAAGGCCCATCGGATGTTTGCGGATATCAAAGAGAACATCAAGGACTGGGAGGATGAAGCGGAGATAGAAAGCTACTTAAAGAAGATTCTGAATAAAGAGGTCTTTGACCATATGGGTCTCATCTACGGTATGGGACATGCGGTTTATACTCTGTCTGATCCCAGGGAGGTGATCCTTAAGAGCTTTGCGGAAAAGCTGGCTCAGGAGAAAGGCATGGAGAAGGAATTTGCCATGTATGACCGGGTAGAGCGCATTGCGAAAGAACTGATTCCGAGACAAAGACAGATGTTCAAGGACGTATGTGCCAATGTTGATTTTTACAGCGGCTTCGTGTATTCCATGCTGGGCATTCCGGAAGAACTGTTCACACCCTTCTTTGCCATTGCCCGTATGCCGGGCTGGTCCGCTCACCGCCTGGAAGAGCTGATCAACAAGGGCAAGATCATTCGTCCGGCCTATAAATATGTAGGAACTCACCAGGACTTCCATCCTGTGGAAGAAAGACTGGCGGACTACTGCGACTGTGACATCGAATCTTGACATTAATAGGGAAATGTAATATAATCCTCTATACATATTAACATACTAAACTAATAGGAATATGATGTATTGGAATAGCAGATTGGGGAGGATTACATATTATGGTTCAGATACTGGCTCAGGAGTCGCAGGAGATTATCAAGGATATCCTTGACAGTTACAAGAAGGATATCACAATTAATACCTTGAAGGATGTATTCACAGAGATAGATAAGGATGTGATTATCTGTCTGATACAGAAACTTTTCAAGATTGTATTTCCGGGGTATTTCCGGGATAAGACCTACAAGGTTTACGATCTGAAGAATCATTATGCCATGCTGATTGAGGATGCCATGTATAATCTGAGAAAGCAGATTCTGCTGGGCCTGTCCTTTGGTATGAGTGAGGATGCCCGCAAGGACGCCCAGCTGGAGAAGGAAGCCCAGTACCTTACCGCAGAGTTCTTCCGCAGGCTGCCGGAGATCCGGGAGTATGTGGAGATGGATGTGCAGGCGGCCTTTGACGGAGATCCCTCCGCCAGCAGCAGGGATGTGATCATATTTGCATTTCCCGGCAACCTGGCCATCACCATCTATCGCATGGCCCATGTGCTCTTTGAGCTCGGGGTACCCCTGATTCCACGAATCATGACTGAGTACGCCCACAACCGGACGGGTATCGATATCCATCCGGGAGCCACCATCGGCAAACGCTTCTTCATCGACCACGGAACCGGCATTGTAATCGGAGAGACTACCGTCATCGGCGACGACGTTAAGGTATACCAGGGTGTGACCCTGGGAGCCCTTTCCACCCGGGGAGGCCAGAAGCTCCGTGATGTGAAGAGACATCCCACCATCGAGGATGGGGTCACCATCTACTCCGGGGCCTCCATTCTGGGAGGAGAGACCGTTATCGGCAAGGACTCCATCATAGGAGGTAACGTATTCATCACCAGATCCATACCGGCAGGAACCACAGTATCGGTAAAAAACCAGGAGCTGATCTATAAGAATGAGAAAGGCCAGCGGATTATGTCCGAGGAACTCGATCAGGATGAAAGCTGGTTTTATGTGATTTGAGTGTTTTGTTTTTGTTATATTTACTATTCGCAGCTCCCCCGGCAGGCTTACAGCCTGTCGGGGGAGCTGGATTTTTATATATTGCTCCGTTCACCACAGGATAATTCCTTGGAGCCATAGAGTAAAACTTGTTGAAAGTTACATTGAAAACCCGTCTTTTTTTTATTATAATCTAAGAAAAGAACATCCACAGACAGCATATAGTAAAGGATATATCCTTAATGATTACAAGGAGTAGTATCCCGTATAATTGCCATGAACATAAACAATATAGGACGTTATGCAGATGACATGCTGCATGATTTCAGACAGAACATCAGGTTGAGAAGAATGTCAGAACAGAAGACACCGGAACAGATATTAAACGAATTTCATAGATATGTACGGGCGGAAAACAGTAAGAGGAGAGGAGCCTTTGGCCTGAACTTTGACCGGGATGAGTCCAGGAGATTTATTGAAGAGGTGCAGCTTCTTCAGGGACTGGCAGATTATGGTCAAAGTGAGGCTCAGAGCCTGGTGCCTCTAAACACAGAGGCTCGCTATCTGGATGAGCTGACCGATGAACAGCTGTTATACTATCATGCCCGTAAGCCTTTATTTGCCCAGGATGAGCCGGGACCAGGTGAAGAGTTTTATGGAAGATTATATCTGCTTGAGCTTGCCAACGGCCTTCATCATAATACAGATGGGGAGGCTCTTTCGGCCATGTTCCGCTTTTATGATGCCATGAAGCTGATCGGAACGGATGATGATTACATGCTTCGCCTTACCACCTCTTTTCTGATTGCGCATCCGGAGATGGCTCCGGAGATACAGAAGGGGTTAATTGAGAGGGATCTCTACTGGAAATATGATCTAATCGGGGAGATTCGACAGGGAAGATTCTCACGGGCGGGGATGTTCGTAAAGAAATATGCCAGAAAACTGAAGCCTGAGGAGCTTGACGAGGAAAAACCCTATATCAGGGCGACCTGGCAGGCTTTGCCGGAGGTGTTCGCCCATCTGGACCAGGCCTTTGGGGATAATACCGGACATCTGTTTCGACGTTTCCTGACAGCAGGGGAGGAGACCAGCACCCAGGTGGATATCCTCCCTGTCCGGCGCCGGGCTCTGGGACAGAAGAGACGGATTGCATTATCAGATACCTGCTTCCTGGACAGCCGGCTGACCTACGGCGGAGCCAGGAAAGAGATCTGGGTGAGAACAGAGTGGGTCCTGAAAGAAGGAGCCCAGGATTTTCTCAATGTAATCCACCTTTATGCGGAATCCTTCATGCGGGAGCATTATGGTATAAGAAAGAAAAAGCGTACTGCTGCAGCTTTTTTAAAGAAGAAGTATCTCTATACCGGGGATGATCCGGCTGTGATTCAGGCAATGAAGGATGTCATCCGGGATGAGCGGTTTGAAGAGTCCATCGGAGCCGGAGTGGCAGAATATATCGGTCGACATCCGGTCGCTGTTGTCAGAGAAGGCTTATCTGCTCACAATCATAAAAAATTGCTCGACCGGATGGATCATGACCAGACTGACCGGCAGATCAGGCGGATGGAAGTGGATTATGAGCGTTTTAAACAGGCTAAATCCGATGCGGAAAGCGTACTTTCCATGCTCCATCATGAGGAGATTGATTACGGTGGGATAGAGAGTCAGGAGACTGACTTAGGTCATATAAATGTAACGGTTGATAGAAAGCTTGAAAGTCGGTCTGAACATGAAGCTAAGCCAGGAACCATGGCAGACGTTCAAATATCCGAAAAAGCAGGGGACTCCTATCTGACAGAAGAGGGTGATAAAGAAACCCGGCCAGTGAATCCGGAATCAAATGTGAATCAAGAAAGACCAGACATCTCATTCACACTGGACGAAACCCGATATCTTACATTTCTTCTGAAGAGAGAACCTGAAAAGGCTGCCCAATACTTAAGCTTGAGCGGCCTTTCCCCCAACCTCATCATGAAGCATATTAATGAAAAGGCCCTGGCCTTGTGGGATGATGTGCTGCTGGAGCGGGATGGGACGGAAATCGGTCTTATAGAAGACTATGAGGAGGATTTGAAAAGGATTCTAAAAATATAAATAGATTTTGCTGCATATCTCGCTTAGATAATGTACATTTCACATAATTTATAAAGAGAAGAATGTAAGACCCCAA
This sequence comes from Eubacterium sp., assembly GCA_017459345.1. Lineage (GTDB taxonomy): Bacteria > Bacillota > Clostridia > Lachnospirales > Lachnospiraceae > Anaerobutyricum. The sequence continues at coordinate 22,780 of JAFUDC010000133.1, read as the reverse complement.
CAATAATTGAAAATAGTTTTATCCGATAAAAGGTTATATCTTTGATATAGAAAATGAAAACATTCAAGTGGAGGGTCTTATGAAAACACTATTGTACAACGGTGAGGTTTTCACCGTAAATGAGCAGGATGATATTCAGCAGGCAGTATTATTCGAGGATAACAGAATCATTTTTGTCGGATCGGATGAGGATGCACTGGCACTTTGCGATGCGGATACGGAAAAAATCGATGTTGAAGGGCGCAGCATCCTGCCTGGATTTATCGATACCCATATTCATGTGGCATGCAGGCTGGTCCTGTCCAAAGGGTATGATATGTCAAAGCGATCCGGCATATTCTGTATTAAGGATATCCAGGATCGGCTAAGAGAATATGCAAAGGGTTTAAAGGAAGATGAATGGATCGTATGTCATGGTCTGACATTTGAGGATCTTGATGAACACCGCTGGCCAACAAGGTGGGAGCTGGATGAAGCCTGCCCCAATACACCGGTTGCCATCTCTCATTCTTCCGGGCATACAGGCGTCTATAATACCAGGGCACTGGAATTATGCCATTTGCTGGATGGACAGATCCAGTACAGGGAAGAGAATATCGTGAGAAATGAGAATGGGGAGCCGACAGGTGTCCTGGAGGAGGTTGCGCATTTCAAGTTTGCTCATAAGGTGGATGAGTATAATCCGGTGACAGATGAAAAGCTGGAGAAGGAAATCCTGGAAACCGTTAGAAAGATGAATTCTTTCGGTATCACAACTGCCCACGATGCAGGTGGAAATGGTACAGATACCATTCGTATGTTCCAGAAATTATCTGAAGAGAACAAGATGACCTGTCGTATCTACCCCATGCTGTTTACCCTTATGGGTAAAGATGATAATGTGAAATTTGTAAATGCCCAGATTCACTCCGGCTTCCACACAGGTCTGGGAGATGAATATTTTAAAATCGGTCCGGTGAAGCTGATGATTGATGGTTCCGGTGCATCGGGTACCTGTGCAACCAGGGAGCCGATCAGCAATACAGGCCTTCTTGCCCCTTCGTCCATGAGCCAGGAAGAGGTGGATGATATCATTGTCAGGGCTCATAAGGCTGGTTTTCAGGTGACTGCCCACTGTATCGGCGACAGGGGTGTTGATATGGTCTTAAAAGCCTATGAAAAAGCACAGGAACTGTATCCGAGAGAGGACTGCAGACATCGTATTGAACACTGTATGATCGCGGAACCGGACCTGCTGGAAAGAATTAAGAAGCTGGATGTCACACCTGTCATGAATCCTGCCTTTATCAATTTGTGGGGAACCTCCTTTAACAAGTTCTACCAGGGAAGCAGGAATGATTATCTGATTGCCTTAAGGTCTGCCCTTGATATGGGGATTAATTGTACGATCGCTTCTGACTGGGAATGTATTCCGGATATGAGTCCGGTGAAAGGAATCGCTTCAGCAATGGACCGTACTGTTTACGAAACCGGCGAAACCGTTGCCGCCATGCAGAGCATCAAGCTGATGGAGGCAATCCGCTGTCTGACCATCAATGCTGCAAAGATCAGCTTTGAAGAAGATATCAAGGGCTCGATTGAAGTTGGCAAGCTGGCCGATATTGTTGTGATGAAAGGAAAGATGACAGAGATGTCGTCGAGAGAAATCAGCGAACTGGAAGTAGAACGGACCTACTTTGACGGACGCCTGGTTTACAGAGCATAAAACCATACAAAAACTCCTGAGACAACAGGGACTGTTAAATTATATGAATCAGAATTACAATATGTATTTCTTTTCGTATAAGTTTAATGGTCCCTGTTTTTGTTATTGATGATTTTTGTCAGCAGACTGTAATTTGCTCCTAAAAATCAATCATTTTTTGTAGAAAGATTACATTTTCTCAGAGTGTTAATAAAAATAATAAACCGTTAGAATATAAGCACAAAGCATGAGTAACCCGATAACAGGCACCAAACCATAGTAACCCGTCAACGGGATACTAGACAACCAGTAACTCGAAAACAGCTCACAAAAAAATTAAAAACATTGATGAACAAATTAAGGAGGTATTGATCAATGAAGGTAGCAGATTTTAAAGTAGAATTATGGTTAAACCCACTGGATCCAGTTGCAAAGCACAATCTGGGATCAAGCTGCTGCAAACCGGTAACAATGAAGGAAATGCTGGAGCTCACAGGAACAGATAAAGAGGAGTTTTATAAAAATCTGGATAATATGAGTCTCCACTATGGATATTTCATGGGAATGCCCCGCCTGAAAAAAGCGATTGCAGGATTGTATACAGATGTTGTTACACCGGAGATGGTCCTCTGTGTTCACGGTGGTACAGGAGCTAATGCAATCGTATGTTATGAGTTGTGTGAGGAAGGAGATAATGTAGTTAGTATCCTGCCCAACTATCAGCAGTTCTATTCCATTCCGGAAGCAATCCCGGGCGTAGAGGTAAGAATCTTTACCTGCAACGAGGAGTCCAACTACGCTATCGATCTTGACAAGATTCGGGAGCTGGTAGATGAGAAGACAAAGATGATCAACCTGGCCAACCCCAACAATCCTACAGGATATACATTGACCAAGGAAGAGCTGGAGGGACTGGCAGAGATCGCCAGAAGCGTTGGCGCCTATGTGGTTGTAGATGAGATCTACAGAGGCCTTAGTGATGAGTATATGTACTCTATCTGTGATGTGTATGAAAAAGGTATCTGTACCAGCAGCACAAGTAAGGTATTCTCCTGTGCAGGCACACGTGTCGGCTGGATCGTAACAAGAGATTTAAGCCTTGTTCCGGGTATGATGAACCATCGTTCCTACAACAGCATCTGTGAAGGTGAGTTTAATGAGACAGTAGCAGCTATCGCGCTGGAGAATAAAGATGTATTCTATAAGAGAAATGCTGCAATTGTAAATGAGGGAAGAGAAGCCGTAAAGGCATGGGTTGACAGCGAGCCGCATCTGAAGCTGGCATGTGACAGCATGAGCTCCACATCCTTTGTATACTATGATTTTGATATTCCGGCAGATGAATTTGCAAAGGAAATGTATGACAGAAGGGGCGTTCTGGTATGTCATGGAGAATGCTTTGAAGAGCCCAAGAGCTTCCGTATCGGTTATGGGTTCGGAGATATCAATTATCTGAAAGCCGGACTGGAGCAGATCAGCGCATTCTTAAGAGATCTGGAGAACGAAGGAAGAATCGAAAAACTGTAATGATAGTTTTGTAGAAAATAGTTTGCACTATTAGAGGAGTTAGGTATGAAATTAGTAGAGATTACAGGGAAAATAGATGGAATTATCTGGGGTACCCCTTTCCTGATCGTTCTTCTGGGGGTTGGTATTCTATATACGGTGGCATTAAGGCTTCCCCAGATCCGCCTGATCAAAGATCAGTTGAAAAACCTTCTTGGAGGAGGCAGTTCTGATGAAGGAATCTCTTCCTTCGAGGCCTTCGCCATCTCTCTTGGCGGACGTGTCGGTACCGGAAATATTGCAGGTGTAGCTACAGCGATTGGTTTTGGCGGACCGGGGTCTGTCTTCTGGATGTGGATTATTGCCATTGTCGGCGCAGCTTTGACCCTGGGTGAGTCTACACTTGGCCAGGTGTTCAAGGAGAAGGTCGGCAATGAATATGCCGGAGGTCCTGCCTTTTACCTGGATAAGGGGACAGGATTCCCCTTATTAGGAGCAATCTATGCTGTTTTGATTGTTTTTGCATGCGCGGTTACAGGACCTACAGTTCAGGCTTATAACATTTCCAGCACGATCAATCAGGCATTTGGCATCCCCGTAGTGGTCATCGGAATCGTAGTTGCCGCATTATTTGTTCTCTGTGTATTCGGAGGAGCAAAACGTATCGGTAAATTCTCAGGAATTGTTGTTCCTTTTATGGCACTGGCCTATATTCTGGTTGCCTTATTTATTCTGATTACTCATGCAGGTATGATTCCCAGCATGTTTGCCATGATCTTCAAATGTGCCTTTGGAAAAGAGGCAATCTTTGGCGGAATGCTTGGTACGACAATTATCATGGGTGTGAAGAGGGGAATGTTCAGTTCAGATGCCGGAACAGGTCAGGGTGCTCACGCATCCTCCAATGCTGAGGTATCTCATCCTGTAAAACAGGGTCTTGCGCAGTCCTTCTCAGTATATGTAGATACTTTGTTTGTATGTACAGCAACAGCATTAATGATCCTGTGTACCAATTGCTATAATGTCACAAGTCCGGATGGAACGGTTCTGGTTGAAAACCTGAAGGGGATGACTGCAGGGACAGGATTCGTACAGTCTGCCATCAATACATTAGGCGGAAATATCGGTAACATATTTATTGCCGTGGCAATGTTCTTCTTCGCATTTACCACATTGTTGAACTTTGGAGTTTGTATTCAGAACAATATCAACTATGTTCTGAGAAATGCAAAGGCTTCCACACGTAAGGCAATCCTGGTAGGAGGCAATGTCGTATGTACAGTGATTATCTTCGTCGGTTCTATTCAGAGTGCCGAGTCTGCATGGAATCTGGCCGATATCGGTGTTGGCCTCTTCGGATGGGTGAATATTATAGGTATGGCCTTCCTGCTGCCTCTGGTATTAAAACTCCTGAAGGATTATGAGGACCAGAAGAAACTGGGAATAGACCCCGTTTTTGATCCTGACAGATGCGGTATCAAAAATGCTGATCTTTGGAAGGATATTGTAAGAGATAAATATTCGGATCTCATGGAAAAGAGAATTGAAGCAGAGAAAGGAGCGAACAATTAATTATGTCAATTGCATATTTTAGGGAGAATGAACGCCTAAGCTATGCAACAGAGTTTGACAATGTCATATATCTTTCTGGTCTGGTCGGTGATGTATCACTGACCGACCTGAAAGAACAGGCAGTGTCCCTGTTTGCAGAAATAGAGAAGGAACTGGATCGGGCAGGCTCAGATAAAGCACACCTGCTGGCCATCACAGTTTATCTGAATAACAGAGATGATTTTGACGATTTTAATGAAGTTTATGAAAAGTGGGTAAGTGATGTGAGAAGGCCGGCAAGAACCTGTATTGGTGCCAATCTGATGAAGGACAGCTGGCTGGTGGAGATGACTGTGACGGCAGTAAAAAAGTAACTGGCAGCATGTGTCAGGAATTAAGATATCCATTGATTTAAAGAGGTGACAAAAATGATAGATATTCGCTGGTATGGCAGGGGCGGACAGGGAGCCTTTACCGCAGCCCGCCTGTTGGGAAGAGTTATGTCAGTCTATGAGAACCGTTTTGCTCTGGCATATCCATCCTTCGGACCGGAACGACGCGGTGCCCCTGTATGGAGCTTTACGAGGATTGACGATACAAAGGTGCTGGACCGGTCAACACCGGATCAGTCAGATTATCTGATTATCCTTGATGAAACATTAATTAAAGAGGATACATTTGACGTCCTGAAGGAGGGCGGCGTTGTGATCATCAACACTGCAGACCCCGACCGCTATCAGGATGCAAGATTTAAGGTGATCACTTTGGATGCCACAAAGATGGCTCTGGAAACCCTGGGAAGACCAATCACCAACATTACCATGATGGGGGCATTCTTAGGTGCCTGTGACTTGATTGATGTTGATAAGGCAGACCAGGTAATCAAGGATCATTTTTCTAAGAAACTGTATGAGAAAAACAGTAAATGTCTGAAACTGGCATATGAGACTGTAAAGGAGGGAATGTGAGATGAAAAGGCGTCAGGTCACGGGTTATGATTTTCCCAAGTGCTTAAATGATATCCCTTTACCCTCTATTAGGCCGGGGGTATTACTGGACGTAAACTCCGGATTTCGAACCGAGAAACCGGTCATCAATACCGAAAAATGTGTAAACTGCATGATGTGCTATATCGTATGTCCTGAGGGCACGATTTATAAAGATGGCGATAAGATGGCCGTTGATTATGATTACTGTAAGGGCTGCGGAATCTGTGCCCATGAATGCAGGCCGCATGCGATTGATATGGTTCCGGAAGGAGAATAACATGAGTGAATATAAAGATTTTATGTGTGGTGATGATGCGGTCGCACTCGGAGTGAGGTTGGCCAGACCTAATGTGATTGCGGCATATCCCATCACCCCGCAGACAATCATAGTGGAAAGGTTGTCAGATTATATTGAGGATGGCTCTTTAAAGAGTGAATATAAACATGTTGAATCAGAATATGCCGCTATTATGACTGTACTGGGTTCAGAGTCTGTCGGCGCAAGATCCTTTACAGCTACTTCTTCACAGGGACTCCTGTACATGGCTGAGGGCCTTCCCTTTGTCAGCGGCAGCCGCTTCCCTGTTGTTATGGTCAATGCAAACCGTGCCACAGCTGTTCCCTGGAGTATCTATAATGATCACAATGATTCCATGATGTTCTTAAACAGCGGCTGGATTCAGGTTTATGTGGAGGATGCCCAGGAAGCTCTGGATATGGTGATCCAGGCCTACCGGGTTGCCGAAGATAAGAATGTGATGCTGCCTGTTATGGTTAACATTGACGGATTTATTCTGACTCATACCTATGAGCTGGTAGAGGTTCCGGGACAGGAAGAGGTTGACCGTTTCCTGCCGCCATATGTGACAGACAACAGAATGAATCTGGATGATCCGAAGAGTGTAAGTATTGGTGTCGGTCCCGAGTACCACACAGAATTCAGATATAAACAGAACAAGGATATGAACGAGGCTGTTTCTGTCATAAACCAGGCTGACGAAGAATTTGGTGAGATTTTTGGCCGGACTTATGGCGGTATGGTGGAAAAATATCGGTGTGATGACGCGGAAGCGATTTTGGTAACCGTGGGAAGCATCACCAGTACTGCCAGGGTTGTTGTTGATGAGATGCGCCAGCAGGGGCATAAGGTAGGTCTTATTAAGCTGAGGTACATCAGACCATTTCCGGTTGATGAATTCCTGAACCTCGGTGATCAGGTCAAAGCTCTTGGTGTTATCGATAAAAATGTATCCTACGGATTTGAAGGAACTGTCTTTTCCAATGTCAATTCTGCATTATGCAGGGGAGCTAAGGTTCCGGTAACAAGAAACTTTATTGCAGGATTAGGCGGAAGAAATATATCCAAGGAAGATATCCGTGCGATGTTTGAAGAACTTGAGAATCCGGTGGGAGATACCGTACAGTTTGTACAGCTTACGTTGGACGAGGAGGCTTAGAACAATGGCACAAGTTACAAAAGTAAATATCAGAAATCTTCCGGAAGAAGAATTTTTCTATGGACATAAGGCATGTCCAGGCTGCGGCGGCAGTCTTGCAGTCCGGCTGGCTATGAAGGTGCTGGGATCGAGAACATTGACTGCCGTTCCGGCCAACTGTATGAGTGCGGTATCTTTTTATTACCCGGTCATGAATTTTACAAACAATGGTCTGGCTGGTACTTTTCCGGGCACTGCAAGTATCCTTACCGGAATTGAGGCTGGTGCCAAATCCCTTGGCTGGGAGGATTGCCCGGTAGTTGGCTTCGCAGGAGATGGCGGTACTGCAGATATCGGACTTCAGGCATTATCCGGTGCCATCGACAGAAATGATCATATTATTTACGTATGTTACGATAATGAGGCATATATGAATACAGGTATTCAGGAGAGCAGTCTGACTCCCTATGGCATGAAGACTACGACATCACCTGCCGGAAACAACATTCATGGATGCCAGACTCATAAAAAGAATATGTTTGAGATTGTTGCCGCACATGGCATCGCCTATGCCGCCACTGCCAGTGTGGGCTATCCTCAGGATTTTATGAACAAGATTGCCAAGGCAAAGGCGAATCCGGGAACCTCCTATATCCATGTGATGGCACCATGTCCAACCGGCTGGGGTGTTCCAATGAATGAGACTATCTCCATTGCCAAAAAAGCGGTGGATGCAGGACTCTGGTACCTGGCAGAATATGAGAATGGAGAGTTTAAGTTAAACCGTGATCCCAAGACATTTATTCCTGTGGGTGACTACCTGCTGAAACAGAGCCGGTTTAAGCACCTGGATGAGAATGACCTGAAAATCATTGAGGCAGAGCGTGAAAAAGTATGGAAGCGTATCAGAACAAAATGGTAGAAAAAAACTGGAAAGATGAATATGAAGAGAAGCTTTGCAGTCCTGATGAGGCTGTGAAGCTGATTATAAGCGGGGACAAGGTGGTTTTCGAGTCCTCCGTCAATGAACCGGAGGCCCTGGTCAATGCCCTGGTGGCAAGGGCAGAAGACCTTCGGGGAGTTGAGATTATCCACATGACTACTCTGGGAAAGGGGAGATATACATTTCCTGATATGGCGGAAAGCTTCCACCATACGGGATTGTATGTTTCCGGCCCGGTGAGAAAGGCGGTACAGGAAGGTCGTGCGGATTTTGTTCCCTGTTATTACTCTGAAGTACCGGAGATGTATCGCAGCGGTGTTTTAAAAGCGGATGCAGTATTGATCACAGTGACACCCCCGGATGAGGAGGGATACTGCAGTTTCGGCCTGACCGTGGATTATATCGAGGCTGTGATCGAGGTTGCAGATGTGGTGCTCGCGCAGATTAATCCCCTGATGCCGAGAACCGGTGGTGAGAAGATTCACATCAGCCGCTTTACAAAGATTGTGGAGAAGGAAGAACCCCTGCTTGAGCTGCAGCCTCCCAAGGTCGGCGAGGTGGAAACCGCCATCGCTGCCTATGTTGCCGATCTGATCCCGGATGGGGCAACCCTGCAGCTGGGTATAGGAGCCATTCCCGATACTGTTCTTCGCTTCCTCAAGGATAAAAAAGACCTGGGTATTCACTCCGAGATGTTCTCAGACGGTGTGGTCGACCTGGCCAGGGCTGGTGTGATCACCAACCAGAAAAAGGGAAACCACAAAGGGAAATTCGTTGCGACCTTCTTAATGGGAACGAAAAAACTGTATGATTTTGTCGATGGAAATCCGGATGTGGAGATGCTTCCGGTGGATTATGTGAATGACCCTTATATCATTGGCCAGAATGATAATCTGATATCCATCAATTCTGCCCTTCAGGTGGATCTGACCGGACAGGTAAATGCAGAGACCATGGGGTCCAAGCACTATACCGGAATCGGCGGCCAGGTCGACTTTGTACGGGGGGCAAAAAGGTCTAAAGGCGGAAAATCGATCATTACTCTTCCATCAACTGCCAAAAAGGGAAGCATATCAAGGATTGTGAACGATCTGGGAGCAGGTTCCGCAGTTACAACATCAAGAGCCGATGTGGAATATATCATAACGGAATATGGAGTGGCAGACCTTCGTGGCCTGTCCCTGAGGGAGCGGGCCCATGCATTGGTTGCCATAGCCCATCCTGATTTTCGTGACCAGCTGCTCAGGGAAGCCAGGGAGATAGGACGCTATCTGTAAGGCATGAAAGCATTACGGAAGTATTACTTCTGAGAGCTCTTCATTTATGCTATACTTGAAACAGATGAGGGGTTCTGTCACAAAAAACTGATGTTTTCAGAGGGGGAAAGCATATGTATACCAGGATAGTGGATGTGTATAATTTATACAAAAACCGCGGTTTAAAATTGATCGCTGGTGATAAAGGGATGGAAAACAGAGTTCAGAGCTGCGGTATCCTGGATTACGAGTATGAAGAATCTGTGGGAGATCGCTATTCCTATAAGATGTTCCTCGAGAATCAGCTGGTCATCACCAGCTTCATGTATGCGAAGGATAATGAATTCCTCATTATGAATGCCCTGCGGAACCTGAAAAACAGGGGATGCAGCGGACTGATCATTAAAAATGTTTTCAAGATAAAAATTCGTGAGCATGTGATCCGCTATGCAGATACCATGAATTTCCCTGTGTTTATATCAGACAATTCCTCCATGTTTTTTGAGGACATTATCATTAATGTCCACAATCTTGTTGCCAGGGAAAAAGAGATGAATTTTGGCAGAAAACAAATGGACCTGCTCCTTCGCAGTGAGGTCGGATCTGATCAGTGGAATACGATTCTGGAACGGCTGAACCCTTCCCTGTATGACAATTATTTTATTCTATATCTTCAGACAGGTTATCTTCCGGATCCTGTTACAGTAAGAGAAGCGGAGAATGTTCTGATCAGGGAGAAGCTGCTGGAGTATTCAGATTGCTTTTTTGCATATAAAACCGGGGTCATGCTGATTTGTTCCCGCATTTCCATCAAAGAGGACTTTGTGGCAGATTATGTGGATAATTGTCAGAGTCTGATTACGGACCTCCTATCCGTCTGTCATATCGGCGTGAGCAGCATCAAACATCAACTTGAACATTTTAAAGAGGGTGTCTATGAGAGCCTGCAGACCGCTTCTTTTGCGATGAGGAAGGGCATAGGGCTGCAATTCTGGGATAAACTGGGCATATACAAAGCCATAATCCCCTATGCAAGAAAGAAACCCATGAAGCATTTTGCATATTCTTATATGAAGCCGCTGCTGGAGTATGACGCAGAGTACCAGACCAAGCTGGTGCAGACCGCCTACTTCTTTGTTGAAGCCGGAGGGCATATTCCGGAAACCTCCGAACTGATGAAATGTCATCAGAACACGGTGAGAAACCGGTTGATGAAGATTAATGAGATCCTTGATTGCAACGTCCTGGAAAGGAAGACATATGAGGAGCTGATGCTGGCTGTCAAGATCTGTGACTGCGCTGAAGATTTCTTTTGATAATATGTAACACTGTCGGGACTCATACAGATTTTTGAATTACTATATATATGAAAAACCTGATCAAAAGAGAGACACTGATGAACAATGTCTCTCTTTTTTAGTGTGCCCGTAAGCGGGCGTTCTCTGGAAAAGCCTTCCTCATATCTCTTTTTTCAGGGTAGTTAATCTTCTGCCTGATAATGGGTGGATAAATCCTACAAATCTGCCCCTCCTTTTGTCCTGTTTTTACAAGAAGTGAAGATAGAAGAGGGACAGGAAACAGCGTTATATTATAAGCGCCGGAAAGGCAAATAGAATATTATACGAAAGGGTTTTTATCATGGAACAGAATTCAAAATTTGACAAAGTCATGGGCAGCTGGGATATACTCGTGATTGCCTTTGGCGCAATGATCGGCTGGGGTTGGGTTGTAAACTCCGGAGACTGGATTACCACAGCAGGATTTATGGGTTCCATTCTTGCCTTCCTGATAGGCGGAGCGATGGTCATATTTGTGGGATTTACTTATGCGGAGCTGACATCCGCCATGCCCCAGACCGGAGGTGAACACATATTCGCTTATCGGGCAATGGGACCGGCTGGGTCTTTTGTCTGTACCTGGGCAATCATACTTGGCTATGTTGCTACTGCAGCCTTTGAAGCGGCAGCCCTGCCAACTGTGGTTACATATGTTTTTCCTGGTTTCAACCAGGGCTATCTCTACACGATTGCAGGCAGGGATATCTATGTTACAACAATCATACTCGGTGTAGCAGTTTCAATCCTTATCACATGTATTAATCTTGCAGGATCAAAAACGGCAGCCATACTGCAGTCGGTACTTACCGCAATCATTGCCATTGCAGGGATTCTTCTGATAGCCGCTTCTGTCCTCCAGGGAGACAGTGCCAATATTACGGGACAGTTTTTTGTAGCCGGTGAAGGGTCTCTTGCCAAATCGATATTTAAGGTAGCCTGTATGACTCCCTTCCTTTTTATCGGTTTCAATGTCATCCCCCAGGCTGCGGAGGAGGTCAATGTTCCTTATAAAAAAATCGGAATGATCATGCTCTTTTCCATTGTTCTTGCCATCGCCTGGTATCTGCTGATCGTGTTTGCCATCTGCTATGCCATGCCCCAGAGCGCGATAGTTGAGGAGCTGAACGCCCAGAACGGACTGGTTACCGCCGAATGCATGGTACGGGTATTTCACTCAGAGCTGATGGGCAAGGTGCTGATTGTCGGAGGACTCTGCGGCATCATCACATCATGGAATTCCTTCCTTATGGGCGGGTCCAGAGCCTTATACTCTATGGGGGAATCCCGCATGCTTCCTGAGATATTCGGACGGCTTGGCAAGAATAAGACCCCGTCAGCCGCAATCATTCTTTGCGGACTTCTCTGCTGTATTGCCCCATTCTTTGGCAGAGGTGTGCTGGTATGGCTGGTTGATGCAGCATCCTTTGGCTGTGTGGTAGCCTACTTTATGGTTTCCATAGCCTTCTGCATCCTTAGAAAAAAAGAACCTGAGATGGTGCGGCCTTATAAGGTGAAATGCGGTATGCTGGTGGGTGTACTTGCAGTAATCCTTGCAGGATTTATGACATTCCTTTATGTCATTCCATCACCTGTTTCCTCTGCACTTCTCTGGCAGGAATGGATAGTGGTTGGCACATGGATTCTTCTTGGCCTCATCTTCTACTTCTTTTCAAAGAAGAAATATGGAGCTGAATTTGGACGCGTTGAGATCCTGGAGCTGGATGAGAGCTTAAAATGAAAACAAGGATTCTTCGAATACTCAGAACTATTTTCATAGACTGCCTCAGCGGTCTGCTTATAGGAATCAGTGTGCAGGTATTTACTGTGCATGCTGACTTTGCACCGGGCGGGTTAAATGGTATCGCCATTATCATTAACTATCTGACCAGGCTTCCCATCGGTCTTTTGATCATCCTGCTGAACATCCCGATTGTATTGTTCTCCTACCGGGTTCTGGGAAGAAAATATTTATTATATTCGATAAAAAGCATGCTGATCGGTTCTTTCTTCATGGATCATGTTGCGGTACATTTCCCAGTCTATACCGGAGACCGGATGATGGCTGCCTTGTTTGCAGGTGTCATCGGAGGAATCGGCTATGCCGTCCTTTATCTCTCGGGAAGCTGTACAGGAGGAACCGACTTCCTGATCATGTCCATGAAAAAGCTTAAGCCATACCTTTCCCTGAGTCATCTGATTTTCCTGATCAGTGGATGCGTTCTGGCTGCAGTCGGACTGGTCTACCACAATATTGACGCCGTTCTTTATGGATTGATTTCTACTTATGTAGCCAGCACCGTCATAGAAAAAATCATGTACGGAGCCGAGTCCGGAAAGCTTGCACTGATCGTGACAACAAAGGGGAAAGAGATATGTGAGGCAATCAATAATAATATCAGACGCGGGAGCACCATCCTGCCGGCTTATGGAGGATATAAGCAGGATAGAAGAGAGGTTGTCCTATGTGTCTGCGGAAGACAGCAGGCAGCCACAATCAAAACTCTGGCAGAGAAGACAGATCCGGATGCTTTTTTGATTGTGTCAGAATTCAATGAAGTATTTGGGGAGGGCTTCTCGCCATTTGAGGATTGATGATATCCTGATTCTTCTGCATCCTTAAGCCATGAATTTGCTATTATAAATATTTCTTTTTCCACTCAGAGATAACCTATCCTGTATAATAGAGATAGAAAGATTTGTGGCAGGATGGGAGGTGACCGATATGCCGCGTGTATCTGTTATGACAAACCAGTACCTGAACCTGCAGACCCATGTGCTTCCATCGAGGTAAGCGTCATCGATGAGGTCTATGACTTCTATGATAGAGATATCTTTGAGGAAGTTCTCGTTAAGATGTCAGATGCCCTGATGGCCCATACGGGAATCAAGCAGGAGAGAGTCTTTGTATATTTTAAGAATGCGAAGATCTGGACCTGTCTGGGTAAGGACATTACCAAGGGGTTAATTAAACTGGAGTAGATAAAGATAGCAAGATGAGCCTTGTTGTGATAGAATCTTAAGTATCACACAAGGCTCATTTTTCATCCGTCAATTTAAGTCAGAACAATAACATGAGTTATCAGAGGAGAACAATATGGCAAAGGTTAATAAACGAATCGCAAGAAGCATCCTCCATGCCCTGGAGGGAGGTATGGTTCCGGAAAATGGACTGCCCTTTATAGCGGTAGGCCGGAAGGAGGAGGTGGAGGTCATCACCAGTGATATGGACCGGATTGCCGAAGGCTTCTCCACCTTCCGTCTTCTGGAGGGGGCATATGGTACGGGAAAGAGCTTCATGGCTCAGCTGATCAAGAATGAAGCCCTGCTCCGTGACTTTGTGGTCATGGATTGCGAGCTGGCTCCGGAACGGAAACTCTGCGGAACCAAGAAGGAAGGACTGGAGACCTACCGGATGCTGATGAGCAGGCTTTCCAGCAGGACCTGTCCCTCAGGGGGAGCCCTGGAGGAGATTTTGGACAGCTATGTCTTCCGCCTGCAGGAGGAAGCAAAGGGGAAGGGTCTTGCTGCCCCGGAAGAAATCCGCGAGTATATGGAAGCTGCCAGTGCAGACCTTAAGAAGAAGACTGAGCAGCTCCCCCATGGTTTTGATTTTTATGCCGCTCTCGGCCTTTATATGGACAGTGTCGCTCATCACAATGAAGAACTCAAGGTTCAGGTACTGCGCTGGTTCCGGGGTGAGTATCACACCAGGACCGAGGCAAAGAGGACTCTTGGCCTGCCGGTTATTGTGGAAGATGGAAACTGGTTTGCCTACATCAAGCTGCTGGCGGTCTTTGTCAAGGAAGCCGGATACACCGGCCTCTATATGATCCTGGATGAGCTGACCCAGATTACAAGAAATATCGTCAATTCCACCACCAGAGAGCATAACTTTGAGCGGCTGTTATCCATCTACAATGACTGCTACGGCAACGGGGCCCGCTATATGGGAATCATCCTCTGCGGCATTCCATCCTCTATCCACGACACCCGGAGGGGAATCTTCTCCTACGAGGCTTTAAAGAGCAGGCTTTCCACCTCCCGTCTCCAGGGAGATGATCTGATCGGATCACCCATCATCAAGCTGTCCATGCTGACCCCTGAGGAGTTTGCGGCTCTGATTGAGCGGATTGAGGAAATGCATGCCATGCTCCATGAGAAGGGAGGTTATTTTACGGAAGAAGAACGGATTACCTTTGTCAATTGTGAGTACCAGCGGATCGGCGCCGCCTCCCATCTGACGCCCAGAGAGTTTATCCGTGACTTCCTTACCATACTCAATCTCAAGGCAGAAAAGCGGCCGGATGATTCCATGGAGGACTTCCTCTACCGGGGAGGCGGCATCGAGATGACCCCCTCCATGATTGGGAAGGCTGAGGAGGAAGATGAAGAGATCGAGATGAGATACGAAAACTTTACGGTATAAGTCCAGCCTCAAAGCAGAGACAAATGCATGCTTGCATGCATATTTGGCTATGCTTTAGAGGCGACAAGCGATATCGAGATGTAGCATGTTAATGCGGTATCGAGATGTTGCTTAGGATTGCGGGAGCTGCTAAAGCAGCGGAGCAATCCGTGGACTTATACAATTCCGGCAACCATTAGAGGAGATGACAATGAAGCAGGGATTAACCCAGGCCGAAGCCTACGGGCTTCTGGCGGATTTTATACAGGATTATATCTATCAGAAGGGCTGGGCCAGGCTCAATGCCATGCAGGTTAAGGCAATAGAGTACATACTGCCCGAAAAGTATAATATACTGCTTACTGCCGGCACTGCCCAGGGTAAGACAGAGGCTGCCTTTCTGCCTGCGATAACGTGCATTTATGATAATAGATATGAAGAGAGTGAAAAGGCAGATCACTCAAATTTCAAATCATTAGCTGATATGGGAGAGGTATCATTACGAGATACGTCGAAAATGAAATCAACTGCATCTATATCAGGAGAGGGTGATCCAGGATATTTCAAAGAGCCTGAGAAAAAAGGGAAAACTGGTGTCGGCATTCTCTATATCAGCCCTTTGAAAGCACTGATCAATGACCAGTTTATTCGGTTGGAGGAGATGCTTAAGGGAACAGATCTGACCATCACCAAGTGGCATGGAGATGCCAACCTGTCCCGGAAGGAGAAGCTGGTGGAGAATCCCGGCGGTATCCTGCAGATGACGCCGGAGTCACTGGAGGCCATGCTCTGCTGTCACCCTGAGAGGATTGTTCCTCTCTTCTCCAATCTCAGATTCATTATTATCGACGAGATACATTACTTCATGAGCAATGAGCGGGGACTCCAGCTTTTGCCTCTTTTTGAGAGGCTTTCCAGAAGGGCCGGCTGTAAGCCTGTCCGCATCGGCCTGTCTGCCACCATCAGCAATTCACAGGATGCTTTAGACTGGCTCTGCACCGGCAGCGGCCGCAAAGGGAAAGTTATATCCTACCGGGAGGAAGGGCATAGGGTTCTGTGCTCGGTAACCTCCACCCGGATCGGCAAGGAGGAGTTTCCGGAACGATACATCAAAAAGCTTCTATATCAGACAAAGGGGAAGCGGGCTCTTCTCTTTGCCAGCTCCAGGAAGCTGGCGGAGGTTTTGATTTCCAAGATAAGAAAGATGGCTTTGGAGCGCGGCCTGCCGGATGTTTACCATGTCCATCATGGGTCCATCGGCAAGGAGTTAAGGGAGAGCACGGAGTCCATCATGAAGCGGGAGGAAGGTCCTATTCTCACGGGAACCACTCTGACCTTGGAGCTGGGGATTGATATCGGCTCTCTGGATGAGGTCATCCAGTCCACAGACCCGCCCTCCATCTCCAGCATGGTGCAGCGCCTGGGCCGCAGCGGCAGAAGGACCGGTCAGGCCGCAATCTCTTTCCAGCTCCGCCACCAGGAGGATAAGGGAGAGAGAAAAAAGTTAGATATGACTCTGGTCCGGTCCATTGCCATGATCGAGCTCTACTTCAGAGAGCATTATCTGGAGGAGGTCTACAGGCCAAGGCTCCCCTTCCACTTTATGGTTCATGAGGTCATCGCAGTCCTCTATGAAAACGGCTGCCTCCAGCCGCCCCGCCTGGCAGCCCGGATTCTGGAGCTGTCGGTCTTTCAGAATGTCAGTCAGGATGATTTCCGCGATCTCCTTCTGCATCTGATGGAGAAGAAAGTATTATGCATGTATGATGACGGGGCCATCGGTCTGGATGACCGGGGGGAAGGAATCGCCTCCAGCATGGATTTTTACGCCATCTTTGTGGCTGAGCTTCCCATGACAGTCTACTGTGACGGGGTGGAAATCGGGACCATCGACCGGGCCTACCGGCCGGGGGACAGCTTCTTTCTGGCAGGCCAGAGCTTTGAGGTAGTGGAACGGGATATGAATCGGAAGCGGCTGGATGTCAAGCCTGCAGAAGAAGAGGCTGAGGTAAGCTTTGGAGGCTACGGGGAGAAGGCCACTGACCGTCGCCTGATGGAGAAGATCCATGAGATCCTGTCCACCGAGACAGAATATGCCTATCTGGATGACGATGCCAAGGGAATTCTGAAGGATCTTCGCCAGAAAGCAAAAAGATATTGTCTTACCCAGGAGATTGGACGGGATACAGACGGCAGCCTCCTTCTTTGTCCGGTCTTATCCGATAGGACAATCCTCACTATCTGGCATATCCTGAGGGCCCACGATGTGACCTGTGAGAGGGTCTACCTGCGGGATTTTCTCTATGCCCTAAAGATTAAGGGAATGTCAGAGGGCTCCTTTAGGAGCCTGTGCCGGAAGCTGGCCGGAGACAAGTATATGATCGATTACGGCTATGTGAACCGCTACGTCCGGACCTATGGTAAGTATTACAATCTCCTGCCGGAGAATCTGAAGGGCAAGGAGATTATCAGTGATCTGCTTGATATGGAAGGGGCAAGGGAATACTTTCGGGAAATGTGAGATGTAACTATTTAAGTGAATAACAGACGAAACGAAAAGGGCCGGTATGGCCCTTTTCGTTTCGTCTGTTATTGATTTATATAATTAATTCCTTTATTCTTCTGTCTTTTCAGCCAGCTTTTTTGCCCGAAGCTCTGCCATCTGGGCAGTCGCCGCTTCCGCAGCATGATCCTCGTCTTCTTTAGGGATAAGAAGATTGAGGATGATGGCCAGTAAAGCAGCGGGTACGATCCCGGAACCGCCGAATACCAGGTTGATGTTGGTTCCCAGACCTGCGATAGCGCCGGATGTGGCACCAAGCCCGTACCCAACACCCAGGGCTACAGAGACGATGGTAATGATACGGTTTGTGATGCCATGCTTGGTGATAAGCTGGATACCGGAGATAGCGATGGATGAGAACATCATTACCGCTGCTCCGCCCAGTACACTCTGGGGCATGATGGAAATGATTGCCGCCAGCTTGGGACTCAATCCGCACAGAATCAGGAATATGGCACCGATTGATAAGGCGAATCGGTTGACCACCTTGGTCATGGTTACCAGACCGACATTCTGGGAAAAAGAGGTGTTGGGCAGGACACCGAGAAAGGCTGCGAAAGAGGATCCGAGGCCGTCACAGGTGACCGCGCCGGAAAGTTCTTTATCTGTTGCCTCCCGTCCCATGCCGCCTTCAATACATCCGGCGGTATCTCCAACTGTCTCTACAGCAGTTACAATGAACATGATGGAGATGGGGAGGATAGCACCCAATTGGAAGGTTGGCTTCACGGGCATGATTTTAGGAATGGAGAACCAGGCAGCATCATGAATCCTGCTCCAGTTGATGACCCACGCTTTGGTATATTCTGCTCCTTCTGCATCTATTCCTGTTTTGGTCAGGAACATACCCAGGATGGCACAAAGGATGTAACCGAAGATGATTCCGAAAAGGATGGAGGAACTGGAGGTGATTCCCCTGGTAAAATGCTTTAAGGCAACGATCACCACCAGAACAGCAAATCCGATCAGAAGGTTCTCCAGAGATCCGAAATCAGCCGCTCCGCTGCCTCCTGCAAAGGAGTTGACTCCGACAGAGATCAGACTTAATCCAATAGATAATACTACAGTACCGGTCACAACCGGAGGGAAGAGCTTGCGGAGGGGCTTGATAAAGAAGCCTAGAACGGTTTCAAAGAGACCGCCGACGATAGAAGCACCGAGGATAGCACCATAAGCAATCACGCCCCCTCCCATAGTCTCGGCTACGGACCGCATGACACCAAGAAAACCGGAGCTGGTTCCCATGATGATGGGTACCTGACCACCAATTGGGCCGATAGAGTAGAGCTGGACCAGGGTGACCAGACCAGCCACCAGCATAGCATTCTGCAGGAGTGTTACATAGAGGGCAGGGTCACTGCTGGTCAGACCGCAGGCACCGCATATGATGATCAGCGGTGTGAGGTTTCCTACAAACATGGCCAGGACGTGCTGGATACCCAGGGGGATGGCATGCTTTAACGGGATACGGCCTTTGAAATCATAGGGGCTTGTGTACTTTGTGTCTTTTTTCATGCATGTATTCCTCTCTTATGATTTTGGATTTTTGTATATAGTATAATTGCTGTGTTTTGGCGGTATTAAATCGGAATCATTCTTATGATTCCACGCGGGTTTTTATTTTTGCTGATGATGAAGAAAAAAAGTGCACAGAATTCGACGATATTCTGTGCACTTGAAAATCTTACAGCTGCGGTCCTGCTGCTACCAGGGCCTTTCCAGCTTCATTGTATTCATATTTCTTAAAGTTCTTGATGAATCTGCCTGCCAGATCTTTTGCCTTCTCTTCCCACTCGGAAGCATCTGCATAGGTGTCTCTAGGATCTAAGATATTGGTATCCACGCCCTTAAGCTCAGTCGGTACTTCAAAGTTGAAGTAAGGAATCTGCTTGGTTGGTGCGCCCTTGATGTCACCGTTTAAGATGGCATCGATGATACCGCGGGTATCCTTGATGGAGATTCTCTTGCCGCTGCCGTTCCAGCCTGTGTTTACCAGGTAAGCCTTGGCGCCGCTTTTCTCCATTCTCTTAACCAGTTCCTCGCCGTACTTGGTCGGATGCAGCTCCAGGAAGGCCTGGCCGAAACATGCGGAGAAGGTAGGAGTAGGCTCTGTGATGCCTCTCTCTGTGCCGGCAAGCTTTGCTGTGAATCCGGACAGGAAGTAGTACTGGGTCTGCTCCGGTGTCAGGATGGATACAGGAGGAAGAACGCCAAATGCATCTGCGGACAGGAAGATGACATTCTCAGCTGCCGGTCCGTGGGAGATGGGCTTTACGATTTTCTCGATATGGTCGATGGGGTAGGACACGCGGGTGTTCTCTGTCACGCTCTTATCTGCGAAGTCAATCTTGCCCTCTGCGTCAAGGGTGACATTCTCCAGGAGGGCGTTTCTCTTGATGGCGTTATAGATATCCGGCTCGGATTCCTTATCCAGGTTGATAACCTTGGCATAGCAGCCGCCCTCGAAGTTGAAGACCCCGTTATCATCCCAACCATGCTCGTCATCACCGATGAGGAGACGCTTGGGATCGGTGGACAGGGTGGTCTTGCCGGTTCCGGAAAGTCCGAAGAAGATGGCTGTGTTCTCGCCCTTCATATCAGTATTAGCGGAGCAGTGCATGGAAGCGATGCCCTTAAGGGGCAGATAGTAGTTCATCATGGAGAACATACCCTTCTTCATCTCGCCGCCGTACCATGTGTTAAGAATAACCTGCTCACGGCTTGTAACGTTGAATACCACTGCGGTCTCAGAGTTGAGGCCCAGCTCCTTGTAGTTGTCCACCTTGGCCTTGGAAGCGGTGTAAACCATAAAATCCGGCTCAAAGTTCTCAAGCTCCTCTGCTGTAGGCTTGATAAACATATTGGTGACAAAATGTGCCTGCCAGGCCACTTCCATGATGAAGCGGACGGCCATGCGGGTATCGGCATTGGCGCCGCAGAAGGCATCTACTACGTAAAGCTTCTTATTGGAAAGCTCCTTTAAAGCGATATCCTTGCAGGCTGCCCATGTTTCCTCACTTGCCGGATGGTTATCGTTGGGATATTCCGGTGTGGTCCACCAAACAGTGTCCTTTGAATTCTCATCCATGACGATGAACTTATCCTTGGGGGAACGTCCGGTGTAGATTCCGGTCATAACGTTCACTGCATCAAGCTCACTGAGCTGACCCTTGTCATAGCCGGTAAGGGACGGATCCATCTCATCCTTAAAGAGCTGTTCATAGGAAGGGTTGTAGATAATCTCGGTAGTTCCTGTGATACCATACTTTGTCAAATCGATTACTGCCATATTAATCACTCTTCTTTCTTAAAATAGTTGATGGTTGCAATTACTCAGTAAATGTGCATCCTTCCTTTAAGATCCATGCATCCTGAAATATATTCCTTGCCCTTTCAGGATTAGTATCTATGTGAAAACGGTCTTCCAAAGTAAGTTGATTTAAAAAATGAGACAACCGCCAAAAGGTGCAGCATTATGAATAATTATAATCCCACATTTGCAACGTCATACCGATTCTACATTATTTATAGAAAAAAATCAAGTATGCATTGATAATAATATAACAAAATAAAACTTTTTTGCATGAATAGAAGGAAAATCCTGCATATATATGGGGGAACTCCAGCTTTTATCATGTCTCCAGGAAAGTCGGTAAAGATGTTCACAAAATGTTCACAAAAATTATTAGCCAACGGGGTTGACGAGTGCTAATTTAAGTGTTATATTACGTATAGAACAAATGAGACAGATCATAAATCTCATTTGGGAAGAATGGTACAGATTATTTTTACACATACTTTTTACATCAGACATTCCGGGTGATAACATCGGAACGGTTGCCGGGGCAATCGAAATCCGGTCATTGCCAGGCGATAAGCGTAAAAAAGTATGTGAGATGAAAGGAGATAAGAATTATGTTAATGCCCAGTATTTTTAATAACAATTTTGTAGACAACTTTTTTGATGATATGTTCAGATGGCCGACCAGCATGAGAAAGGCCGACAGCTCCATAATGAGAACAGATGTCAGAGATCTTGGCGACAGCTATGAATTATCCATGGAGCTTGCAGGATACAGCAAGGATGACATCAAGGCAGAGCTCAAGGACGGCATCATGACCATCACAGCTACAAAGAATGAGAACAATGATGAGAAGGATACCGAAGGCAACTACATCCGCAGAGAGCGCTACTATGGCACATGCCAGAGAAGCTTCCAGGTTGGAGATGCTCTGACCGAGGAAGATATCCACGCAGAGTTCAAGGATGGTATCCTGAAGATTACCCTTCCGAAGGAGAAGGAGAAACCTGCAGTAGAAGAAAAGAAATATATTGCGATTCAGTAAGCAAAAGGCTTTACAAGAATAATTCAGCTTTGACAGATGAGCTGTGATCAAAAGATGAATGATTGACTTGTTGGTACGGGCTCTCCCCATCTGGGGAGGGTCTTTTTTTCATCTCAGTAAAAACCGGTCTACAGCCTCCGCCACCCCGCTGTGGTTGCAGTCAGCCACAGTGACATGACACATTTCCTTTACTTCATCTATGGCATTGCCCATAGCCACAGCCAGCCCTGCCTTCTTAAGCATGGGCATATCGTTATAATGGTCGCCGATGGCAATACTTTCCTCTATAGGAATCTGAAGGTGCCGGCACAGCTTGGAAAGTCCCAGCCCCTTATCGATACCTTTTGGAGAAATCTCCAGGGATGTGATCTCAGAGTAGACCAGCTCCAGGGGAAGCCCGGCCAGTTTATCCTTTGTTTCCTTTCTCTCCTGCGTATTTCTGTGGAAGAGACAGATCTTGCTAGCATTATAACCAGTTTCCCGGCAATAACTTAGAGCATCTTTGGTATAGTGGCCGCAGACCCGAAAATGTTCTTCAAAGTTTTCGATACGGTAATAGTCAAGACGATCCATGTCTCTTTCTGACAGGTAGATTCGGCTGTTGATCATAAATAGAGGCATGACCTCCTGACCCTTTACAGTCTCGCAAATCTCTTTTACATAGTCCGGTTTGATTCTTTTCTGAAAGATAAATGTCTTTTCTCTTATATCATAGATCTCTGCTCCGCTCTCACAGATGACATAGCGCATATAAGGGAAAAGG
>JAFUDC010000016.1 GCA_017459345.1 Eubacterium sp. | reverse complement strand
TAAATCAGAGTTTTCTGATGTTATGCAGAAATCATATATCGATTATGCCATGAGTGTCATCTGCCAGAGAGCATTGCCGGATGTGCGGGATGGATTAAAACCGGTGCAGCGGCGGGTTCTCTATGCCATGCAGGAGCTGGGTCTGTCCCCGGACCGCCCCCACAGGAAATCAGCCCGTATTGTCGGCGACACCATGGGTAAATATCACCCCCACGGAGACAGCTCCATCTATGAGGCCCTGGTGGTGATGGAACAGGAGTTTAAGAAGGGTATGCCCCTGGTGGATGGCCATGGGAATTTTGGCTCCATCGAGGGGGACGGGGCTGCGGCTATGCGTTATACCGAGGCCAAGCTGCAGAAGTTTACCCAGGAGGTCTACCTTGCCGACATGGACAAGGATGTGGTGGATTTCCGTCCCAATTTTGATGAGACAGAGAAGGAGCCGGAGGTCCTGCCGGTGCGGATTCCCAACCTTCTGATCAACGGGGCAGAGGGAATTGCCGTGGGTATGACGACCAATATCCCGCCCCACAATCTTAACGAGGTGGTGGACGGGGTCATTGCCTATATGAATGATCCGGATATCACAACGGCCGGTCTGATGGAATATATCAAGGGACCGGATTTCCCTACAGGAGGAATTGTCATCAATAAAAAAGACCTGCCGGAGATCTATGAGACCGGCAGCGGCAAGATCAAGCTTCGGGGCAGGGTGGTCCTGGAGCAGGGCAGGAGAAGGTCCGACCGGGATAAGCTGGTGATCACGGAGATTCCCTATACCATGATCGGTGCCAACATCGGCAAGTTTATTGCCGATGTTGTGGGACTTATTGAGAACAAGAAGACCACGGATATCGTAGACGTATCCAACGAATCCTCCAAGGAAGGAATCCGTATTGTTCTTGAACTGAAAAAGAACGCAGATGTAGACCGCCTTAAGAACCTGCTTTACAAGAAGACCAGGCTGGAGGATACATTTGGTGTGAATATGCTGGCCATCTCCGACGGCAAGCCGGAGCTTTTAAGCCTCAAGGACATCATCCGTCTGCATACTGATTTTCACTTTGATCTGACCCGCAGGAAGTACCGGACTTTACTTGACAGGATTCTGATCGAGAAGGAGATCAAGGAAGGTCTGATCGCTGCCTGTGATGTGATCGACCTCATCATTGAGATCCTTCGGGGCAGCAGCAATATGGCCCAGGCCAAAGCCTGCCTGATGGAGGGAAACACCGAGGGAATCAGTTTCCGGACCCAGAAATCAAAGAAGGCAGCAGGCAGGCTGTCCTTTACCGAGCGGCAGGCCACTGCCATCTTAAACATGCGCCTCTACCGCCTGATCGGGCTGGAAATTCTGGCACTTCAGGAAGAATATGCGGATATCTTAAAGAAAATCAAAGAGTATGAAGATATCCTCAATAATCCGGAAGCCATGAAGAAGGTGATCAAGAAAGATCTTCTTAAGATTAAAAAGACTTATGGGTTTGAGCGAAAGACCAGCCTTGAGGATGCCAAGGCTGCCGTGGTAGTCGAGGCTCCGGTTGAGGAGAAGGAAGTGGTCTTTGTGATGGACCGGTTCGGCTATGCCAAGATCCTGGAAACCAATATCTATGAGAGAAATCAGGAGACAGTGGAGAAGGAATACCGTACCATCGTCCACTGCATGAATACAGATAAACTTTGTATCTTCACCGATACAGGCCAGATGCACCAGCTGAAATGTCAGGATGTGCCAGGGGGAAGACTCAGAGACAAGGGAACCCCCATCGACAACATGGCCAACTACGACAGCCGGACCGAGAGAATCCTTGCCGTGATTCCCGACAGCCAGCTGGCTCTGGGCCGTCTCCTTTTCGTGACGAAGAATGCCATGGTAAAGATCGTGGATGGGGCAGAATTCCTGGTACAGAAAAAGACTGTACAAGCTACCAGGCTGGGAGAGGAGGATACCCTGCTTGCGGTGGAGTACCTTGCAGGCAAGGAGGCAGAGGAAGGGCGGTATGTTGTCCTTCAGAGCGAGGAAGGCTACTTCCTGAGATTCCCCCTGTCCGAAATCTCCATGAAAAAGAAAACCGCAGTGGGCATGCGGGGTATGAGCTTGAGAGATGGTGATGCGGCCTCCCATGTTTATCTGCCGGAGGGATCAGACGCCTCCATCATGTATAAGGAGAAAGAACTCTTTTTTAACAAGATCAAGGCCATGAGGCGGGACAGCCGTGGAGTGAAGGTGAGACGGTAGTAACTATATAAATCACTAACAGACGAACAAAAAGGGCCGGTATCGGCCCTTTTCATTTCGTCTGTTATTCACTTAAATTGTTAATAAATCACCACCGGGAAGCCCTCATCTACATACTTAAAGAGGGTGGCTGCGGCGTAGGAGGGGAGATTGACACAGCCATGGGATCCGTCTGACTTATAGATGGATCCGCCAAAGCTGTTTCTCCAGCTGGCGTCGTGCAGGCCTCGGTTGCCGTCAAAGGGCATCCAGTAGCTTACCGGGCTTGAGTAGTTTTCTCCCACCAGAGTGGCGTTTCTTGCCTTGTAGGTGATGCTGTAAACTCCGGTGTAGGTACGGCGTCCGTCCACCGGCTTTCCGGTTACGCAGGAGGTATCCAGGATGCACTGGCCATCCACGAAAAGCCATACTTCCTGGTAAGGAATGGAGACTTCCACGTAGGAATTGCCGATGTCATCTCTCTCGGAGTTGCGGCACATGCCCCGGTACTCGTACTCGGGCTCACGCTTGACATCCTTGCCTTTTTTAAGATTCTTCTTGAGATGTTCGATCTCATCTTCAGTGGCGATTTTCCATCCGTAATCACCATCGTATACGTGAATTTCTTCCCCGTTTGCAGTGGTAAAATCTCTGGAGCTTCCCATGGTATTGTACTTCTTGCAGAGCCCCAGGACATAGTCACTTACCTTATCTGACTTGATGGATACCTTAAAATCATCTGTGATCTTGATCCAATCCTTTAATGTATCATAATCAAGAGTCTCAGTGGTATAGCTGAAATCATAGGTAATGACCCCGTGAGTATACTTGTTGGCGGTTTCCTTTGCCTTGTTAATGCCCTCGTCGGTGGAATAAACCTTGGGCAGTTTGTAGAGGTCTGCTTCCTCCAGGTTCAGCTTGGTGGAACAGGTGGAGAAGGCTTCCCCGATCTGCTTGGTAAGGGCTTTTTTCTTTACTGTGTTGCCCAGAACCTCCGGCACGATCTCGAATTCCTTGTCACCGGTTTTAATATAGGCATCGACCGGCGGCTGGACATTTTCCTTTTTAAAGCACTCCATGGAGGCTACGGTTTCCTTTAAGGCCTCCTCATCGTAGGTAACATCCAGGCGTATGGTCTGGGATTCATCCCCAAAGAGGTTGGTAAACCATAACCAGGGATTCTGGGAATCTTTAAGATCCTGAATCTGTGTTCCCACGTCGATAACTGCTCCTACCTTCTGGGGATCCACGACTTCTGTACGCTCCTTTTCAGTGACAGCAATCTTGTGGGAGGCAAAGTCCTGAGTAAATGTGTTCTCCGCCTCTTCCACGGTCATCTCACCCAGATGCCTGTCGTTTACATATGTATTATGCTGGAGATGATGGGAATAATAATAGACGCCGGAACCATATGCAATGATTAAGATGGCGGCAATCACCCCCAGTACTATCTTCCAGGTTCCGGACCGGGCCGGCCTCTCATCCAGCACTTCGGTGAAATCAGCTGCTTCATAGTCGGATTCTTTTTTTCCGGCTGGTATCTTGTTTTTGTCTCTGGCCATATATAGCAATCCTTTCTGGTAAAATATTCTCAGTTAGAAATCATACAAAATTCATTATAGTACATTCCCCGTAAAAAGATATTGCAGATTCTTTACGATTGTGTTAATCTTTCTATTTTTTCAAAGAATAACACAATATCCTGCGGTGTCCTTCTGCTTAAGGTGGAGTTATGAAAGTCAGTATCCTCTGTCACTTCCCTGCCGAACCATGCCGGAGGCAGGTAGGCCCTGGCCTGGCTGATATCTTCAAATTCCACCTCTGCCATGATGAAGCCTGCATAGACACCCTGAAATACATCAAGCTCTATGGTAAGCTGGTCTCTTTCCGGAATCTTGTAGCGGACTTTTTCGATCACAAGCCCCTCGGTTTTGGTCATCAGCTGGTCAAAGCTTTTCTCCGAGATTGATAATTCGGTCTCCTCCCTGGCCATAAGGCCGGAAGATTTTACTGTGAGAATGAAGCTTTCGCCCTTCCTGCGGATGCGGATCACCGGGTCGGTGGATATATAAGCCTGCCTGATCAGCTCATGGGGATATGAGTCAATATCCTCAGGAAGCTTTTTTATTAAAAACTTTCTTTCTATTTCCATGTTAAATCTCCTCTGATAGCATAAGCTATTTTCTGACTTAATTGGCTCCTGTCCTTTTTATTTCGAGCATCGTGTTAGTATATCTCATCTGAACCGGAAAATCAAGAGGTTAAATTCCTATGGTAGATATATGTTGAAAATATGGTGTCCTGTGCTTGATTAATATGGATATTTGGGCTAAAATCATTAATGATGCATAATTTTTTGATTAATATGGAGGATTATCTGATGAGTTTAGTATATGTATTTCTGGCGGATGGCTTTGAGGAAGTAGAAGGTCTGACAGCTGTTGACCTCCTGAGGCGGGCCGAGTGTCAGGCGATCATGGTTTCCATCACCGGCAGCAGGACCATCACAGGGTCCCATGGAATCCGTGTGGAGGCTGACATGCTCTTTGATGAGGTTGATCAGGAGGCAGAAATGCTGGTTCTTCCCGGGGGCATGCCGGGAACCCTCCATCTGAAGGAGCATGAGGGACTGGCAGCCTTGCTTAGAAGCCAGTATGATCATAAGGGCTGGATTGCTGCCATCTGTGCAGCCCCATCTGTTCTGGAGGGACTGGGCTTCCTTAAAGACCGCCAGGCAACCAGCTATCCGGGAAGCATCGGGGAAGCTACCGGAACCTACATGGAGCAGCCGGTGGTCGTTGATGAGCATGTGATTACCAGCCGGGGTGTGGGTACGGCGATTCCTTTTGCTTTGAAGCTGATCGAGCTGCTTAAAGGAGGGGAAATGTCTGATAAGATTGCTTCCTCGATTATATTCAGATGATAATTTTTAGAGGAGTTTTATATGCAACAAGAGATAAAGACCGGGGGGCTGGAGAGATTTTTCATTGCCTGCTTCCGGCCCGGTAGATATGAAGAACTGCTGAAGGCCAGGACCGCCAGGCACGTTATCTATGTGTGTCTGATCGTTCTCCTCCAGGTTTTGATTGAGACGGTAATTCCTTTCTCCGCCTGGGATCTGAGCGTTGGGGGGCTGAATCACCTGATCACGGACCGCCTGCCTGCATTTACTATTGAGAATGGAAGCATGGAGATTGAGCAGCCGATTGAGGTTGAACTCATGGGAGTTATCCGGTTTAAGGCGGATTCCGGTGTGGACAGTTACAGCAGAGATGACCTGTCTGCCGACTATCAGGAAGAGATTCTCTGTTCCAAAGGGAACCTTCTTCTTAAGATGAATGGCCGGGTCATGGACATTCCTGTTACGGAGCTTAGCAGCGGCCGTATCGATAATAAGAGTCTGGCCGAGGCTCTTCCGGTTTTGCGGATCTTTCTGGGAATATATCTGATCAGTACATTTTTTGTAAAGATAGGGGTCTACATGCTGGCGGCCATCTTTTTTGCCATTTTATGCCGGGCGGCAATCCGTACGCCCGATGGCAAGTTTGTGACCCTTAAGGGTACCCTGGTGATCGCAATTTATGCCAAGACCCTGTTTACCCTTCTGGGTTCAGTGAATATATGCCTGGGTGCACCGATTGCTCAGACTCTGGTGCTGATTGCCGGTACATTTGGTACCATGCTTTTTATTGACCGGGCCGAAGCGGCGGTCTTAAAATTGACCGGGAGGAAATAACACACAGGAAATCGCCAGGACTCTCTTGAGAGTCTTGAATAATAGGGGGAATGAATATGTCAAAAGTTATCATGGTGACAGGCGGAAGCCGCAGCGGAAAGAGTGTACTTGCAGAGAAGAAGGCCATAGAGCATGGCGGCCGGAGTGTCCTTTATCTTGCCACGGCCATCCCAGTGGATGATGACATGAAGGAGCGGATCCGGATCCACCAGGCCAGGAGGGATTCCGAGTGGGGAACCTATGAGGGCTACCGGTCCTTAGGCGAGGTGATTAAAAGCACGGAGAAGAATACCATCCTGCTGGACTGTGTCACGGTCCTGATTACCAATATCCTTTTTGAGAAAGAAAGAAACTTTGATGAGATCGATCAGAGGGAGATCGAGGATCTGGAAGCCCAGATCATGATGGAGTTAAGTGATGTGATAAAGGGAGCGAGAGACGGCAACAAGACCCTGATCATTGTGACCAATGAGCTTGGCATGAGCATTGTCCCGGCATACAGGCTGGGAAGGATTTTCTCAGATATAGCCGGCAAGGCCAATCAGATGATTGCCTCCTTAAGTGACGAGGTTTACATTTCCATCAGCGGCATCCCCCTGCGTTTGAAATAGGAGTCATCAGCTATGAGAACCAGAAAAGTAATATTAAGGATATTGCTGCTGATCGCCATCGCAGCCATGGGCTTTTCCCTGTGGAAGCTGTGGAGTTATTATAAGGTATATCATAATGGGAAGAAAGAGTATGAGGATCTGACTCAGTTTGTGGATGAGAATCCCCAGGCTGAGGAGGAAACTACGGCTGCTGAAGGGAAAAAGAAGGATATCTGTCCCATCAAGGTGGATTTCGATGAACTTAAGAAGGTCAATCCTGATGTGATCGGCTGGCTTCATATTCCGGATACGGGAATCAATTATCCCATCGTCCAGGGTCAGGATAATTCCTACTATCTGCACAGAACATTTAAGAAGGAGAGCTCCTACGTGGGAGCCATCTTTATGGATGTCAACTGCAAACCGGACTTTACCAGTTTTAACAGCATTATCTACGGCCATAACCTGAAAAACGGGGAAATGTTCGGCCATCTTAAAGGTCTTTATGACCTGAATTACAACAGCAAGGCCGACTATAAGAAGCACTCAAAGATCTGGGTGGTTACTCCTAAGGAAAACCGGGAGTATGATATATTTGCTGCCAGAGAGATCAACGTAGATAAGGATATGGATGTGTATTACGTGGAATTTGCCAGCAAGGAAGAGTATAAGACCTACCTGGCCAGCCAGGTGGAAAAATCACAGTATAAAACCAAGGCACCGGTTTCGGAGGACCGGTCCATGATCACCTTATCGACCTGTACCTCAACCACGGAAACCGGCCGGTTTATCGTGCAGGCAACCAGGATACAATAAGCCGGATTTTGTCAACCATAAACTTGTATTAATCAGAGAAAGGACAGGCGATGTGGAATAAAATATGGAATCCTTCAAACCGCAAGGTTTTCCTGGTCAACATCATAACAGCCCTTCTTCTGAATCTCTATCTGGAATACATGGAGAGACAGTCGGCTGCGGAAGTCCTTCGTTTCATGAATGACAGAACCTTCGTATTTCTGTATAACATGCTGATTCTCTTTGTCTGTCTGTCCATCGTATTTATCAGCAGGAAGAAGCTTTTTACCTGGGCAGCCATGGCAGGCGGCTGGTTCATCATCGGGTCAGTGAACGGATATATCCTGACCACCAGGAAGACCCCTTTTACTGCGGTGGATATCACTCTTGCCAGATCCACACTGCCGGTACTGCGCAATTATCTGGCAGTCTGGCAGATTGCCGCTGCGGTGACCGGAATCATCGTGCTGGTGATTCTCCTGGTCACCCTCTATCTTTATTCACCGGTGGCAAAGAAGAGCTTTGATCTGCGGGCAAATGTTGTGCTTTTCATTCTGCAGTTTCTTGTTTTCGGCGGGATTACCTATATGGCGGTTGGACGGGGAATGCTGATCAGCGGATTTGACAATCTGATTGCCGGCTACAAGGATTATGGTGTGGCTTACGGCTTTGTTGTCACCGCAGCAGATACCGGAATAGACCGGCCCATCGATTACTCCAGGGCAAAAATGCATCGGCTTGATAAGAAGATTAATGCTGCCATGTATAAGAAAATCAGCGCCTCCAGGGAAAAAAAGACCGATGCGGATACGGCCCGTACGCCAAATATTATCTTCATCCAGCTGGAATCATTCTTCGATCTCAGCACGGTAAAGAAACTGAAGCTGTCGGCTGATCCCATGCCCAATATCCGCAGAATAAGGGAAGAGTATACTTCAGGCTATCTGAAGGTGCCGGTCTACGGGGCCGGGACCATCAACACGGAGTTTGAGGTTATTTCGGGCATGAATACGGGATATTTCGGCACCGGTGAGTATCCTTACCGAAGCATACTTCAGAACCATACCTGTGACAGTATAGCCTACTGGCTTTCCAATCTGCCCTATGAGACCAGCGTCATACATAATAATAACGCATCCTTTTATGACCGCGACCATGTCCTGTCCAATCTGGGCTTTGATCATTTTCTCACGATTGAGAATATGAATGCCACCAGCTTTAACGAAGCCGGCTGGGCCAGGGACCAGATACTGACTGAGGAGATCATGGACACCCTGGGACAGACTGGGAGGAAGGATCTGATTTATGCCATCTCTGTTCAGGGACATGGAGATTATCCGGCGGATGACCAGGAGAATGCCCGGATTCAGGCCAGCGGTGATGGTATGAGCCAATCCTATCAGAATCAGCTGACCTACTATGCTAACCAGACTTATGAGATGGATGCCTTTATCGGTGATCTGACCAACAGGCTCGCCGAATATCCTGAGGAGACCATGCTGATAGTATATGGAGACCATCTGCCGGGAATGGATTTTAGCGACAAGGACCTGGAAAGCGGGTCAAAGTACAAGACTCCCTACTTCATCTGGGATAATTTCGGCTATAATAAGGAACACAAAGAGGACTTATCAGAAAATGTCACCGCCTACCAGCTTGCTTCCAAAGTAATGTCGGAAATCGGTATCCGGGACGGGATCATGAACCGTTACCATCAGACTATGAAGGGCAGGAAGAATTACAAGAAGAATCTCAAGCTTCTCCAGTATGACCTCCTCTACGGGGCTGACTTTATCAGCATGGAAGAGGGAATCACAAGAGAGGCCACGGAAATGGACTTCTGCCTGAAGCCCATCCGGGTCACACGGATCCTGCCGGGGAACGGCTCCTACATGATTTATGGGAAAGGATTTACCCGGGCCAGCCGCGTCTATGTCAACGGGAGGGCGGTAAAGACCCGGTATCATGGCAACTGCCTCCTTCGGATATCCTCCGGAGCTCTCCATGAGGGAGATGAACTGGCCATCCACCAGGTAAGCCAGACTAATGAGAATATTACGCTTAACACTTCTGACCCGATGGTCTTTCATCAGAAAGAAGATTGAGACTCCCTCCTCTTCAGGGGGCAAAAGAGTTCACTTCCATCAGAGGAAGTCTCATTCTCAAGGTCATCAACTTAATGATTATGCTCCTCATGATAGGGTTTTTGAGACATAATCTTTACTGTATTCTATAAATTTTAACGTGGCTGGGGATGCCATGCCCCTTCCGGGCAGGGCAATCCCCAGCTCCCTTTTTGCATAAGGGTAAAGAGGCATGGTCCGCACGGAGGAATTATAGCTTTCCAGAACCAGCTGAGGCAGGATGCTGATACCTAAGTGACAGGCCACCATAGCGATGATAGTAAAGTCATCCTTGGCTGAGTACTGAATATCCGGCCTGATATCATGCTTTTCCAGTGTCTTGTGAATATCCACATCTATGCCTGGTGCTGAGATGATAAAAGTCTCTCCGTTGAAAGCGGTCAGGGGGAAAGTGTCCCCGGTCTCTTTCTCTTTCGTGTCATCCTCAGGCAGGACGGCCAGAAGAGGATCTTCCTTTAGGGGAATCCACTCCAGCCCTTCGTCAAAGCAGCCGCTTAAGAAGCCCAGATCTACCTCTCCCTGATTGATCCAGCGGATGATATCCTCATTTCCCCCTTCCTTGAAATCAATGCGGATATAGGGATAATCCTGCTTGAATTGCCTTATGATATGGGGCAGCCACCTGCGGGCAATGCTGGAGTAGGTTCCGATGACCAGGGAACCCCGGTGAAGATTATGCAATGACTGGATAGCCTGGCTGAGATTCTCCTGACACTGCACCATCTGGGTAATAAACGGAAGCAGTTCCCTGCCTGCTTTAGTAAGAAAGGCCCCGTTCCGGTTGCGGTCAAAGAGGGTTAATTCCATATCCTGTTCCATTCTTTTTAATGTATGACTGATTCCGGACTGGGTATAGCCCAGTGCCTCAGCCGCCTTTGAAAGGTTCTGCTGTCTGGCAACCTCCAGAAATACCATATATTTATTCACTTCCATATATATCCCTCCTCTTCTAGAGTATACGGGTCTGGGACCGATATTTCAAGGGATAGAACCCTTTATTGGTATAATTACCGATTTAATCGTAGTAGATATGTTACTGGAGAAAATTAATAAAGTATGCTATAGTATATCAGAGTCCATGGTGACTTTTTTGTTACGCATAGGAAGGCAGCTAAAGCTGCTGCTCAACTCGCGCGGATTCGCCAGGACGAATCCGATTGAATAAGGAGTGAAAAGCATGGCACAATGTGATTACTGCGCATATTATTGGATTGACGAAGAGGACGGAGAGGGAGAATGTATGGTCAACCTGGATGAGGACGACCTGGCAAGGCTCATGGGCGGATATGATACCTGTCCATGTTTTGTGATGGATGACGAGTACAAAGTTGTAAGGAGTCAGATGTAAAGACAAAGAACAGAAAGGATAATCTTCACATAATGAAAGAAAAAAAACGCTACAGTTTATTAACAGGCATTATGATACTCATCCTTGGAATAAGCATGATGTCGCCTTTACAGGCAGATTGTTCATCAAAAACAAAATATGTCATACAGAATGAATTGAATCCATCCAATAGTAGAAAGAAATACCCGACTGATAAGGCTTTTGCCAATCACCGGTATGTTCAGGCAGGAAAGATTGGAAGCCGGTGTTTATACAGAAGCTGCAGTCCCTATCGTTATAAAAATGGCAGGAGTATTTACTCCGACAAGCTGCTTAAAAAAGCGGGAATCAGAACCGTAATTAATTTGCAGAGACCGGAAGAAGGAGACTACTCGAAGCCGGATAGATGCCCTAATTATTATAAGCTTTATAAGAAGGGACGAGTGAAACAGCTTTCCTTGCGATTAAGGATGAATGATAAAACCTTCAAAAAAAAGGTGGCAAAAGGCTTGATTTTCATGAGCAATAAGAAGGGCCCTTACCTTGTGCATTGTGCATTGGGACGTGACCGGACCGGATTCTTCTGTGCCCTCCTGGAGTGCTTCATGGGTGCAACCTATGATGAGGTTGTCAATGATTACATGCAGACCTATAAAAATGAAATAGTCAAACAGGATGCAAAAACTCTGCGGAGGGTTCGTCAGCAGACTATCCGGCCGATTCTCATCAATATCACGGAATCAATGCACCCGGAAAGAACAAATCTCAAGAAAAAGGCTGAGAAATATATGACCGAAATCGGAGTTACTAAGATGCAGCAAAGAAAGCTTAGAGAGCATCTGAAGGAG
>JAFUDC010000132.1 GCA_017459345.1 Eubacterium sp. | reverse complement strand
GGTCAATTCTATCCGCCATGAAAAAGCTTGAAGAAGGCAATTGAAGCAGATAGAAAATGGGAATTCATCAATTCTATCTGCAATGAAGAGCTAGCGGCAAGCGGGTGAGGCAGATAGAAAACGGGAATCCAGTAGTTCTGTCTGCTCTGAAGTGCCCTAGGAAAGTGAACGGAGCAAAATAGAAAGTTCCAGCTCTCCCGACAGGTTTGCAGCCTGAGGGGGGGTTGTGAATATTGAATATAACAAGAACAGAACAATAAGGACCAAAAGTGTGTCTGAAGACACCCTTTGGTCCTTATTGTTTGTCTGTTAATCTCTTTGTAAGTAACTTAAATAGTTAATCCCCAAAATATCCCCGGGAACAGAATAAAAAAAACTGGTATTATTGTCCCATGTATGGTAGAATGGATAAGATTCTTGCGGGAAGCGCCTGACCGAGACTTCTGAAAAGTGTATTGTGGTGCAGTGCATTTTTCAGTGGTTTCGGAGCCTTCCTGCCTAATACTGCAGCTGAATCGGACCGGCATTCGCCGCATTAGCAAAGATTTTTAGAAATCGGTGTTCTTGCGGGGTCAGATCTGGTTAGCTGCGTCATTTTTTGCTGGGCCAAGGGCCGGGAGGTATATTAATATGGTGAAACAGTTTTCAATGGAGCTGGCCGGTAGAACTCTCACAGTGGAGATCGGCAGAGTGGCAGCTCAGGCAAATGGTGCCGCATTTATGCATTATGGTGATACAGTTGTTTTATCTACAGCAACTGCATCGGATAAGCCCAGGGATGGAATTGATTTCTTCCCCCTGAGCGTGGAGTTTGAAGAGAAGATGTACTCGGTTGGTAAGATTCCGGGTGGTTTTAATAAGAGAGAGGGTAAGCCCAGTGAACATTCTGTCCTTACTGCCCGTGTGATCGACCGTCCCATGAGACCTCTCTTCCCTAAGGATTATCGTAATGATGTTGCCTTGAATAACCTGGTTATGTCCGTGGATCCGGAGTGTAATCCGGAGGTTGTTGCCATGCTGGGTTCTTCCATCGCCACATCCATCTCCGATATTCCATTTGACGGGCCGATTGCAGCGACCCAGATGGGGCTGGTGGATGGCCAGTTTGTGGTTAATCCGACTGCCGAGCAGCGTCAGGTTTCCGATCTTGCCCTTACCGTGGCTTCTACAGCCGAGAAGGTAATCATGATCGAGGCCGGGGCCAATGAGGTTCCGGAAGACCAGATGCTTGAGGCTATCTTTAAGTGCCATGAGGTGAATACCCAGATCATTGAGTTTATCCAGAAGATCGTGGATGAATGCGGCAAGGAGAAACATGACTATGAACATGTGGATACTCCGGAAGATCTCTGGGATGACATGGTTGCATTTGTTACTCCGGAGGCTATGGAGGAAGCGGTATTTACCGATGTCAAGCAGGTTCGTGAGGAGAATATCCGAAAGATCAAGGACAGCCTGGCAGAGAGATATGCCGAGGATCATGAGGACTGGCTGCCTCTGATCGATGATGCTGTATATAAGTTCCAGAAGAAGACTGTTCGTAAGATGATCCTCAAAGATCATAAGCGTCCGGATGGAAGGGCCATCGATGAGATCCGCCCCTTATCTGCAGAGATTGACATTCTTCCCAGAGTGCATGGGTCCGGCATGTTTAAGCGCGGGCAGACTCAGATTATGACGGTTACTACTTTAGGACCATTATCTGAGGCGCAGAGAATTGACGGCATCGATGTGGATATTACCTCCAAGAGATATATGCATCACTACAATTTCCCGTCCTATTCTGTAGGTGAGACCAAGCCAAGCCGCGGGCCGGGACGTCGTGAGATCGGCCATGGTGCCCTGGCTGAGAAGGCATTATTGCCTGTACTTCCCTCTGAGGATGACTTCCCCTATGCCATCCGCACCGTATCAGAGACCCTGGAATCCAATGGTTCCACATCCCAGGCCAGCGTGTGTGCTTCCTCCCTGTCTCTCATGGCAGCAGGTGTTCCGATCCGCAAGGCGGTTGCAGGTATCTCCACAGGTCTTGTGACAGGAGATACCGATGATGATTATATCGTGCTGACGGATATTCAGGGACTTGAGGACTTCTTCGGCGATATGGATTTCAAGGTTGCCGGTACTCATGACGGTATCACCGCCATCCAGATGGATATCAAGATCCATGGCCTGACTCCGGATATCATCCGCGAAGCCATTGCCAAGACAAAGATTGCCAGAGAACATATCCTGACAAATGTCATGGAACCGGTAATTGATAAGCCCAGAGATCATGTCGGAGAGTACGCTCCGAAGATTTCCCAGACATTTGTGGATCCGGAGAAGATCTCCGAGATTATCGGAAAGCAGGGTAAGACCATCAACGGTATTATTGATCAGACTGGTGTCAAGATTGATATTACAGACGAAGGCCGTGTTGATATCTTAGGCGTTGATCAGGAGATGATCGACAAGGCTCTTGAGATTATCAAGCTGATCGTAGAGCCGGTTGAGCCTGGCAAGATCTACGAAGGTGAAGTAGTCCGCATCATGAACTTCGGTGCCTTTGTTCAGATTGCTCCTAACAAGGACGGTCTGATTCACATCTCCAAGCTGGCTAAGGAAAGAGTGGCCAAGGTTGAAGATGTGGTGAATATCGGCGATAAGGTTAAGGTAAAGGTTCTCGAGATCGACAAGATGGGAAGAATTAATCTTGCCCTCAGGGAAAAATTGAGCTGAGAGTTATCATATACAGGTGAAATGATTTGGCAAGCCAAATCATTTCACCTGTTTTTTACATTACAGACAAATATTATATGCCAACAGGAGAAATTTTTCCTGTTATTTGCCTTAATATTCAATTTTTTTGTTGCCGAAAAAGAATAAAAGAGATATACTATATAAAAAGACAGGGAGAATATCAGGAAAGGAGCACAGTAGAAAGTGGAACTGCAATTGGATCAGATTAGTCAGATTACCCATGGGGTAGTATTGAATCGAATCAAACCGAAAGTGCAGGGAGACGGTGTTGAGTTTCCAATCCTTTCCATCAGTCAGCTGCTTGATGAGGAGAACGGGATCCGGGATTCGGAGGTTCCCACGGTTTTCGTGGATAAGAAGAAGCTGGGCAATCTGAATCTGGCCAAGGAGCACAGTATCGTGATCGGACTGACCTCCTTCCACCGGGCGGCTGTTCTGGGTAAGCATCATGAGGGGAAGATCATCCCTTCTAATTTTGTCTCCATCGAGTTTCTTGATGGTATCATGGATCCCTACTATTTTGCCTGGTATTTTAATGAGCATCCGGAGATTCGCAATCAGAGACTGATCGCCATCCAGGGGAATTCCTCGGTGAAGGTGCTGTCTATCCATATGATCCGTCAACTTTCCATCGATTGTCCGGATTTGTCCACGCAGATGTCCATTGGGAAGCTATATTATTATCAGAAGAGAAAAGAATTGCTGCTGAACGAGAAGCTGAAGCTGGAGAATGATGTCCTGTCAGAAGAAGTGATGCAGTACCTGAAAAAATTATAAATGAGAAGGAACTAAGAAAGAAGATACATAAAGATAATCATCCAAATGATAAGGATCTGAGCAAGAAAATACTTAAGGAAGATTATCTTAATAAGAAGAATCTAAGAGAGAAAAGCTGCTGAAGAAAGGAAGAACGGATGGACAAACAACAATTGCATAATGAATTTTTGTCGATCACCAGTGAAAGCCATCCGGGACTGACCTTTGAAGAGTATCGTGACTGCTGTGTTTTCCTCCTGTTCTATCATTATCTTTGCTTGAAATATGATGACGCGCTGGAAGATCAGTATAAATTAAGTGCCATGGTCCGCCTGGCCGTCCGTGGCAAGCTGCAGATGCCCGCTTTCCTGAAGTTTATCGAGCAGGCATCTCCTTTTATCCATATGGCAGGAAGCGAGTATGTTCTGACCAGCCTGTCATTTTATCAGAAGCTGCTTACCGTCCATCAGCTGGAAAAGCAGAAGAGCTATGCCCGCTTTTTCCGAAAGCTGATCAAGAAGATGGAGGCCTGGGATAGCGATGAGCTGCTGAGAGAGAATTATGGAGATCTCTTTGAAGAACTTCTGTCTGAGTTCGCCAGGATGAAGAAGGATACCTATGTGTCCAAGCCTCTCATCAGTCTTTTCCGCTTCCTGTTTGAAAGCAGCGGGACTTCGGTCAATAAGGTTTTTATACCGGAACTGCAGTATGGTATCTTGCTTAACACCATGCTGACCGGGGGAAAAGAGACGGAGATCGTCGGTTATGAGGAGAGGGATTATTTCCTGGAAATCGTATCGATTCTCTGTTATATGAAAGGATACTCCAGGGATCACATCCATTTCTTCCATAAAAAAGAGTGGATGGACCAGGTTGACTATATGGAGCACTTTGATGCGATCAGTATCCTCAAGCCGGAGGGTGTGGATCCGGGCAGCTTCATCAGCAGCGTTCCGGAGTGGCATCCTGTGAGCAAGCTTATGTTCACGGGAACCAAGGGGGAGTTTCCCCTGCTGCTTTCCGCCCTGCCCCTGCTTTCTGACCAGGGAATGATGGCAATTGTCGTCCCCAGTGCTCTCCTGTACCGGGAGGGTAAGGAGGCCCAGATCCGGCGATATATCGTGGAGGAAGCCGGCAATCTTGAGCTTGTCATGCTGCTGCCGGACCATATCTTTCACTCTACCGGTCAGAACGAGGTCATGCTCTTCTTTAAGAATGGCAGACAGCGGGATGACATCATGTTTTTTGACTGCTCTGATCTGGAGGATTTCGGGGAGGAGCAGAAAGAAAAGCTTCTGGAGGCCTGGAGTCAGCACAAGGAAGTCCCGGGATTTTGCGCCAGCATTGGCCGGGAAACGATTCGGGAGAATGACTATAACCTGAACCTGCCCCGCTATATCACCCGCTCAGTTAAGATGACGGAAATTGATCTTGAGGAGAAGCTTAAGCGCATCAGCGAGATTGACCGGGAGCTGATTGAGATTGATCAGAAGATTGCCATGTACAGAAGAGATCTGGAGCTGAATCTGTCTTTGACAGTAAAATGAGAGTAAGATCAGATTCTTTCGGCATCTTATGGACAGAATCTGATTTTGAATAAATGTCCGTATATTATTATCTTTACCGGATATACTAAAGAAGAGGAAGAAATGTGAGTTTCTTCCTCTTTTGCTCGATAATGATAGATAATTTCGAAACTTGACATAAGTTTCGCAATTACCTCTCAATAAAAACAGAAAGGTGAAGATATATGGATATGCAGGAAAAGAACATCACGGATTTCGGTCAGCAGTTATTGATTCAGCCGGATAGTGGCCACCGCATCCTCTGTCTGTCGGTGATCGGAGAGATTGAGGGACACGAGGATCTGCCGGTAAAGACGAAAACAACCAAATATGAGCATTTGCTCCCGCTCCTGGTCAGGGCTCAGGATGATCCCGGCATTGACGGGGTTTTGCTCCTGATCAACACTATGGGGGGAGACTGCTCCTGCGGGCTGGCTCTGGCTGAGACCGCAGCATCCATCACAAAACCGGTGGTCTCCCTGATCATCGGGGACAGCCATTCTATCGGCGTCCCTCTCTCGGTGGCAGCGGACCGGACCTTCATCGCACCCACAGCCACCATGATCATTCATCCGGTACGTCTGAATGGGACTGTGATAGGGGCGCCCCAGACCTTTGAGTATTTCCGCCTGATCCAGGACCGGATCCTGGATTTTACCGTGGCTCATTCCCAGGCTTTAAAGCCGGAGCTTCTTGAGATGATGATGAGAAAGGGGATCATGGCCAAGGATATCGGCACCATCCTGGTGGGGGAGGAAGCTGTGGATGCCGGCCTGGCGGATGCGGTCGGCGGAGTTAGTGATGCCCTCAAATGGCTCCACAGACAGATTAAAAACAGAGAAAATGTGAAAAAATAATTGTTATTTATTTTAAGAACACACTTTTTTTCTTCCGCCATTTGTGCTATGATGATACCATGAGAGATTATGAGAGCTGTGTAAACAGCGGATCATTCTGGGATATCCAAAAGATCATCGCATTTTTTAAGTGATACCCAAAAACCATGAGGATGCGCACGGACTCGAGGCAGAGTCCTGAATACAATATAAAGGGTGTTAAGAATGGCAGAGAATAATGTAAAAAGAAAACAGAGCAGTTCCGGGGGCGGGGCCGGGAAGGGTTCCGGCAGGAAGACTACCCGGACCCGGGCCAAAGGAGCTGCCGACCAGAAAACAAAGAAGAAAACTAATACTCCTTCCGCAGCAGCAGCGGCTGAGAACGGGATTCCCATGAGTAATGAGATTCAGATGGTTGCCTCCATCGGAATCATGATCCTGCTCATGCTCAGCAATTTCGGTCTTTGCGGCTATCTGGGGAAGGCCCTGTCCAGCTTCCTTTTCGGCGTATTCGGCTGTGTCCAGTATGTGATGCCGGTCGCCTTCTGCTTAGGGGTAATCATCCTGATTGCCAACGATTACAGTCTCCTGTCCATCAAGAAATGTACGGCAGGTTTTGTTACCCTGATCATGATCAGTGCATTTGCCCAGGTCATCTATCAGGGAGATAAGGTAAAGAGTGGAGAGCTCTTTGCCCTTGCAATCGAAGACCATCATGCAGGCGGTATCCTGGGAGGCGGAATCGGGCTGGTTTTAAAGACCGGTTTCGGCACTGCCGGGGCTTTGGTTATTGTCTGCTGTATCCTGCTTGTTTCCCTTATAATGCTGACCCAGAGGTCCTTTGTGGGATTTTTCCAGAACAATGTAAACCGGGGCGGCCGTTTTGTGGACAAGCTTAAGGAGAACAGACAGATTACCAGAGAGCGCCGCAGGCAGGAGAAGCTTTTGCGTCTGGAGGAGGAAGAAGAGGACCTCAATGATCTTGAGGAGAGCAATGGCAAGGTTGCTTCCTTCCTGAAGATGAAAACCGGCAGAAAGATGCCGGAGGATGCGCCGGATGAAAACCGTATCAGGCAATGTGAGGAGAAGGTCAGAAAGATTCAGGAAACCCGGAAGGAGAAGTTCAGGAAGAGCGCCAGGGCTGCCAAGGAACGACTGATGAGAGAGCCGGAGATTCACAGGAATGTACCGGTATTTACATCCTCCGATGAAGTGAAAAAGAAGGATAATGTGAAAGAGCTTCATCCTAAGGTCTATCCATTTACCGCTGAGGATGGCAAGACCAGGGATTTCGATGGTCAGCTTGACTTTTCCGCATTTACTTTCAGAAGCGGCAAGTCTCCGGATGATTTTGAGAATGAGATTGATCTGAATTCCAGACAGCTTAAGGAGTTTTTAAGCTCCCTTGAGGAGTACGAAGTGCCCGGTCGGGTAAGACCGAAATCCAGCGTTTCTGAACTGACTGCCTCCCCGGAGGAGATCCTCCTGGAGGCCATGGAGGTTCATGATCAGGCAGACCATGATCAGGAGGGGATAAATCCTTCTGTAATTACAGATAAACAGGATCTTTCTGAAAATCAGGATAAGCAGAGCATTTCCGGGGAAGAAGACAGGCCTGAGATTATTGAAGCTGAGGCGGATGAGGACGAGATGTCCGCTTTCCACATTGTGGAGTTCCCTGAGGAAGACCCGGATGGTCCGGACATTTCTGAGGCGGCAGATGCCATCAACATCAACCGGGCTGCGGCTCCCAAGGCGGCCCCCTCAAGGAAGCCTGCCGGCAAGAAGGATTACATATTCCCGCCCATGAACCTGCTGGTGACGGAGAAGCAGACCTTCTCCGCTGCCTACGATCAGGAGCTGAAAAGCACGGCCTTGAAGCTGCAGAATACTCTGCAAAGCTTCGGGGTAAATGTAACGATCACCGATATCAGCTGCGGCCCTGCCGTTACCCGCTATGAGATGTTCCCGGAGCAGGGAACCAAGGTGAGCAAGATCGTGTCACTGACAGACGATATCAAGCTCAACCTGGCAGCCCAGGATATCCGGATTGAAGCTCCGATTCCGGGAAAGGCGGCCATCGGTATTGAGGTTCCCAACAAGGAAACCACCAAGGTGCACCTGAGAGAACTGATTGACAACCGGCTTTTCCAAAGCTTTAAATCAAAGCTTGCATTTGCTGTCGGGAAGGATATCGGTGGAAAGATCGTGGTGGCAGACCTTGCCAAGATGCCCCATCTGCTGATTGCAGGTGCAACAGGGTCCGGTAAGTCTGTCTGCATCAATACGCTGATCATGAGCCTCCTCTACAAGGCAACGCCGGATGAGGTGAAGCTGATCATGATCGACCCCAAGATGGTGGAGCTGTCCGTCTATAACGGCATTCCCCACCTGCTGATTCCGGTGGTGACAGACCCCAAGAAGGCCTCCGGCGCCCTCAACTGGGCGGTGGCGGAGATGACAAACCGCTACAAGCAGTTCTCAGAGTGCAATGTAAGAAATATTGAAGGATATAATAAGAAGGTTGACAGCCTGATCGCCGACGGTCAGGTGGACGAGGAGAAAATGCAGCGGATGCCCCAGATCGTCATCATCATCGACGAGCTGGCAGACCTCATGATGGTGGCTCCCGGTGAAGTGGAGGATGCCATTGTCAGACTGTCCCAGCTGGCCAGGGCAGCAGGCATTCACCTTGTGATCGCTACCCAGCGGCCATCTGTCAATGTCATTACCGGCCTGATCAAGGCAAATGTACCATCAAGGATTGCATTTTCCGTTTCCTCCGGAGTGGACAGCCGGACCATCATTGATATGAACGGTGCGGAGAAGCTTCTGGGAAAGGGCGACATGCTCTTCTATCCATCCGGCTATCAGAAGCCCGTCCGGGTACAGGGGGCCCTGGTGGATGACTCTGAAGTCGCAGAGGTTGTGGAATTTATCAAGAATAACGAGGATGTCGCCGTCTATGATGACAAGGTGACGGAGACCATCGAAAAGAAAATCATGAATTCCGGCGGAAGCTCCGAGAGGGATGAGTATTTCGAGGCGGCGGCCCGCTTCATCATGGAAAAAGATAAGGCTACCATCGGTATGCTGCAGAGAATGTTCAAAATCGGCTTCAACCGGGCGGCAAGGATCATTGACCAGCTGGCGGAGGCCGGAATCGTGGGACCGGAGGAGGGGACAAAACCCCGGAAGATCCTCATGAGCCCCGAGCAGCTTGAACAGTATTTTGAGGAGTATCTGTAAATAGTCTTTACGAAAATCGGGAATTGATGTATGATAGATACCATATATGGATTGGAAGATGCCTCCTTAACAGAGG
The DNA here is from genome assembly GCA_017459345.1 of Eubacterium sp. Classification (GTDB taxonomy): domain Bacteria; phylum Bacillota; class Clostridia; order Lachnospirales; family Lachnospiraceae; genus Anaerobutyricum. The sequence continues at coordinate 22,751 of JAFUDC010000132.1, read as the reverse complement.
AAGACAGTTCTGATAAATCTAACTTGGAAATCATTGCATTATAGAAAAGAGACGGTTAACAATATGGCCATTCGTATTGACGGAAAAAAGATATCCCAGGATATCAAGGATGAACTGAAGGTTAAAACCGAGGAGCTTAAGAAGGAGGGGATCAGCCCCTGTCTGGCAGTAATTCAGGTGGGCAATGATCCTGCTTCCACAGTCTATGTGGGCAATAAGAAAAAGGCCTGTGCCTATATCGGGATTGATTCCCGGGCCTTTGAGCTGCCGGCGGAGACCACGGAGGAGGAGCTGCTGGCCCTGATTCGTGATCTCAATGAGGATGACAGTGTCCACGGAATTCTCGTACAGCTGCCCATCCCGGACCATATGGATGAGAAGAAGGTGATTCATGCCATATCCCCCTTAAAGGATGTGGACGGCTTCCATCCTGAAAGCGTGGGCGCCCTGTCCATCGGGGAGCCGGGCTTTGTTTCCTGTACGCCGGCTGGTATCATTCAGCTTCTGAAGCGGACAGGAATCAGCATAGACGGGAAGGAATGCGTCATTGTTGGCAGGTCCAATATCGTGGGCAAGCCAATGTCCATGCTTCTCCTTAAGGAGAACGGCACAGTGACCGTATGCCATTCCCACACGAAGAATCTTAAGGAGGTGTGCAGGAGGGCGGACATCCTGGTGGCCGCCATCGGCAAGCCTAAGTTTTTTGACGAGTCCTATGTCAAGGACGGGGCTGTGGTGATCGACGTGGGAATTCACCGGGGCGCAGATAACAAGTTGTGCGGCGATGTTGATTATGACAGCGTGGAGGGTAAGGTCTCCGCGATTACTCCGGTTCCCGGAGGTGTGGGTCCCATGACCATTGCCATGCTGATGAATAACTGTGTGGAGTCCGCAGTCAGGATGTGTAAATCATGAGAAATGTACTATTTATCTCGCTGGGCTGTGATAAGAATCTGGTGGACAGCGAGAAGATGCTTGGCCTGCTGGGTGACAGCGGCTATGCGATCGTGGATGAGGAGAGCAAGGCGGATGCCATCGTGGTAAATACCTGCTGTTTTGTCCACGATGCCAAGGAGGAAAGCATTGAGACCATCATTGAGATGGCGGAGTGGAAGAAGAAGGGCCGTCTGAAGGCTCTGGTGGTGGCAGGCTGTCTGGGCCAGAGGTACCAGGCTGAGATTGAGGATGCCATCCCTGAGGTGGATGCGGTGATCGGAACCACCGGCTACACCGGGATTGTGGATATTCTTGATCAGGTTCTGGATGAGGCTTTGACTGCTTCAGATGAACCGGGTCAGAAAACTGTGGCAGACTTATCAGATGAACTGAGTTTGAAAACTGCGGCTGATCTTGCAGGGGAACCGGTTCAGAGATCCGGATCTTTGCTTACCTACTGCCCTCCCATTGATCTGCTGACCGAGTCCCTGCCAGATAAGAGGGTTAACACCACCGGTGGATATACGGCTTATCTGAAGATTGCGGAAGGATGCGACAAGCGCTGCAGCTACTGCATCATCCCTTATGTCCGGGGCCATTACAGGAGCTTTCCCATGGAGGACCTGGTCAGGGAGGCAGAGAAGCTGGCAGCAGAGGGCACCAAGGAGCTGATCCTCGTGGCCCAGGAGACCACGGTTTACGGAGTCGACTGCTATGGCAGAAAGGCTCTGCCGGAACTGCTTGGCCGTCTCTGCCGGATCGAGGGGTTACAGTGGATCCGTATCCTCTACTGTTATCCGGAGGAGATCACGGATGACCTGATTGCCGTGATCCGGGATGAGCCTAAGATCTGCCACTATCTGGATATTCCCATCCAGCACAGTGAGGACAGGATCTTAAAGCTCATGGGAAGAAAGACCAGCCGGGCTGAGCTGATCAGTCTGATTGAGAAGCTCCGCCGGCAGATACCGGACATCGTGCTCCGGACTACCTTGATTACCGGATTCCCGGGAGAGACCGAGGAGGAATTCACTGCCATGGTGGACTTTGTGGACCGGATGGAATTCGACCGGCTGGGAGTATTTACCTACTCCCCTGAGGAAGGAACCAGGGCTGCGGCCATGGATGGGCAGATTCCCGAGGAGGTAAAGGCAGAGCGAAGAGACCGGATCATGGCTCTGCAGCAGGAGATTTCCGCAGAGAAAACCGGGGCCAGGGTCGGGACGACCATGGAGGTACTGGTGGAAGGTTATCTCTATGAAGAGGAGATCTATCTTGGAAGAAGCTACATGGATGCCCCTAAGGTGGACGGAGAAGTATTTATTCGCGCAGAAGAAGAACTGGTTTCCGGTGATATCGTTCCTGTACATATCACCGGATCAGGAGAATATGATTTGATGGGAGATGTGATCTATGAAAATGAATTTACCTAATAAGCTGACAATTTTAAGGATTATCCTTATACCGTTTTTTGTATTTTTTATGCTGGTGCCGGACAGCCTGATTCCCTACAGTATAGCTAAGTGGATTGCCCTGGTCATCTTCATCGTGGCCAGCCTTACCGATATGGCAGACGGCAAGATTGCCAGGAAGTACAACCTGATCACCAATTTCGGAAAATTTATGGACCCGCTGGCAGATAAGATGCTGGTTTCCTCCGCATTTATCTGTCTGATCGTGTCAAGACCCGATATGATGCCGGCCTGGATCGTGATTGTGATCATTGCCCGGGAGTTTATCATCAGCGGATTCCGTCTGGTGGCCAGTGACAACGGCATCGTGATCGCCGCCAGCTACTGGGGCAAGTTCAAGACCACCTTCCAGATGTTCGCCATCATCTTTCTGATTGCGGATTTTGGTGGTCCCGTTTTCCATATCATCGAATTATTACTTGTTTATATTGCATTGATCCTGACGATCGTTTCTCTGATTGACTACCTGGCTAAAAATAAAGACGTATTAAAAGAAGGGGGAGCCTGATCATTTATGAGTTCCGGAAAGAGAATTGTGGAGATACCGATAGAGAAGAAGATTGAGCGCATTCTTAGCAGCCGGAAGATGACCGTGACTACAGCAGAGTCCTGCACAGGCGGTCTGATCGCCGCGACACTGGTCAATGCAGACGGTATCTCCGAGGTGTTTAAGGAAGGCTACATCACTTACTCCAACGAGGCAAAGATGAAGCTTCTGGGAGTGAAGAAAGAGACATTGGATGAACATGGCGCAGTTTCCAGGGAGACAGCCCGGGAGATGGCAGAGGGCGCTGCAAGGATGGCCGGCGCGGATGCGGCAGTTGCTGTGACCGGCATCGCCGGACCGGGAGGCGGAACCGAGGAGAAGCCCGTGGGACTGGTCTATATCGGCTGTACATTCCAGGGTAAGACTATCGTGAAGCGGTGTTTCTTCGGCGGCGACCGCAGCCATATCCGTCACAGCACGGTTCAGGAGGCCCTGCAGATTCTCTACTGCCGGATTCTGGGAGAGTAATGGAATCTTCTGAGTTATCCTGACAAGTATTATTGCAGCAATACAAAGTAGTTACATTATTTGTAATAAACCTGTGAATATCTTCGGCGCCATGAAGCAGGAAATATTATAATCAGGGAATAGAAGGGACATAACCATTTGTACACAAGATAAAGAAGCTGTACGTAAGGTTGTGCCCTTCTTTTTTGCGCGGCAACCCCTCCGGGGGAGATGACAGAGCTGCGCAGAGGAAGGCTTTATACTTGCCTCTTGTAAAATGACATAGAATCTGGTATAGTGATTCTATAACAGATGGATAAAGGCAGGTGGCAAATATGCTGATAGAGATTGATTTTAACAGCCCGGAAGCAATATACATACAGCTGCGCAACCAGATTGTCATGGCGATTGCCCAGGAAAGGCTGCAGGATGGAGATTCACTGCCCTCGGTGAGAAGTCTTGCCAGCTCCATAGGGGTCAATATGCATACGGTCAACAAGGCCTACGCCATGCTTCGGGAAGAAGGCTATCTGAAGCTGGACCGGAGAAGGGGAGCAATCGTTTCCGTGGAGGTGAGCAGCAAGCAGAGCGAGCTGACCAAGATTAATGATTATATGCAGATGATCGTGGCCCAGGCAATCTGCAAGGAGATTACCCGGGAAGAGATGAACCGAATGGTAAATGAGATGTATGATGCCTTTCGGCTGCTGGATGAGTGAGGAATAAGAGATGCATAAAGAATATAACAGTTATGCCCGGGAGGCATTGGACCGAGCCAGGCAGGATGCCGAGTCCTGCCATCAGAAGTATATCGGTACGGAACATATCCTCCTGGGCCTGCTTTCCAGGGAAGATTCCCTGGCAGGAAAGGTGTTAAAGGAAAATGGAGTGACCTACCAGGAGTTCCTGGATGCTGTCCTGGGACAGTCGGCAGCTCTCGGTGATATGGGCAAGCTGCCATTTAAGGGATATAGTCCCAAGGCGGATAAGGTTCTTGCCGACAGTGAACTGGAAGCAGATAGATTTGTATCGGAAACCATAGGCACGGAGCATATCCTCCTTGCCCTGCTTAAAGAAAGGGACTGCATTGCCAGCCGTCTTTTGAAAGGGCTGAATGCTAACCTTAAGAAAATATATGTGGATATCATGGTGACCTGCGGGATGGATCCCGGCATGGCCCAGAAGGAGTATCAGGCCATCACCGGAAAGAAGTCCAGAAATCAGGCATCCATGACGGACTCCTACTGTGAGGATCTCACAGAAAGAGCCAGGGACGGATTGCTGGATCCCATCATCGGGAGAAAGCAGGAGCTGGAGCGTGTCATCCAGATTTTAAGCCGGAGGACTAAGAACAGCCCTGTTTTGGTGGGTGAGCCGGGCGTCGGCAAGACCGCCATTGTGGAAGGACTGGCCCAGTGGATTATCCGGGGTGAAGTTCCGGAGATGCTGGCAGATAAGAGGCTGATGACCCTGGACCTGCCGGGCCTGGTGGCCGGCTCCAAGTACCGGGGGGAGTTTGAGGAGCGGATTAAGGGGCTCCTGGAGGAGGTCATGCTCAGGGGAGATATCCTCCTCTTTGTGGATGAGATTCATACCATGATCGGTGCAGGCGGGGCTGAGGGGTCCATTGATGCCTCCAATATCATGAAGCCTTATCTGGCCCGGGGGGAGATTCAGCTGATTGGAGCGACCACCCGCGAGGAGTACCGGAAGTATATCGAGAAGGATGCTGCATTTGAGCGTCGTTTTCAGCCGGTGACGGTGGAAGAACCTTCGGTGGAGGAGACCATCGAGATTCTGAATGGCCTCAAGCACCGCTTTGAGCAGCATCATCAGGTGCGCTACACCAGGGATGCCATCGCGGCAGCTGCCAGTCTCTCCAGGCGATATGTCAGTGACCGTTTTCTGCCGGATAAAGCCATAGATGTGATGGATGAGGCTGCCTCCAGAAAGAGGGTGGGCCTCTATACCATGCCTGATGAAATCCGCAGGCTGATGGATGAGGTAAAAAAGTACAGTGACCGCAGGGAAGAAGCCCTCCTTGCCGGCAATATGCGCAAGGCCAGGCTCAATAATACCAAACAGGCAAATGTCAGAAAGCGGATGGATGAGCTGATGCTGGCCTGGGATTCAGGCAAGCAGTCCGGCCAGATGACAGTTACCGGGGATGATGTGGCAGCTGTGGTATCCGCATGGACCAAGATTCCGGTCACACAGATTGGAAAGACCGAGTCTGCAAGACTTCTGCAGCTTGAGGATACTTTAAAAAAGAGAGTGATCGGCCAGGATGAGGCTGTCGCCGTGGTGGCAAAAGCCATCAAGAGGGGCAGAGTGGGGATGAAGGATCCAAAGCGGCCCATCGGTTCCTTTATGTTCTTAGGACCTACCGGCGTGGGAAAGACAGAGCTTAGCAAGGCTCTGGCAGAGGCCTTATTTGGAGATGAGAGTGCCATGATCCGAGTGGATATGTCCGAGTACATGGAAAAGCACAGTGTCTCCAAGATGATCGGGTCGCCCCCCGGATATGTGGGCTACGACGAGGGCGGCCAGCTAAGCGAGCAGGTGAGAAGACATCCCTACTCCGTGCTCTTATTTGATGAGATTGAGAAGGCCCACCCGGATGTGTTCAATATCCTCCTCCAGGTGCTGGATGACGGTCAGATTACCGACTCAAACGGCCGCAAGGTGGACTTTAAGAATACGGTGATCATCATGACATCCAATGCCGGAGCCTCCCGGATCATGAGTCCCAAGAATCTGGGCTTTTCCTCCGCCTCCAGTCCGGAGAAGGATCATAAGCAGATGGAATCACGGGTCATGGAAGAGGTGAAGCGTCTATTTAAGCCTGAGTTTATAAACCGAATCGACGGAGTGCTGGTTTTCCATACATTGGAGAAGCCCCAGCAGAAGGCAATCGTACATTTGCTTCTTAAGGAGATGACCGACCGCATTGCACATACCCCGGGCTTTACCCTGACGGTATCGGATGAGGTGGCCGATTATATTCTGGAGAAGGGCTATCAGCCCCAGTACGGTGCCAGACCCTTGAGAAGGACCATCCAGAATGAGCTGGAGGACTTCCTTGCGGACGAGTTCCTGAAAGGAAATATCAGGAAGGGGTCTAAGAAGAAGCTTGTGATGCGGGACGGCGCTGTGGCAGTGGAGTGATTTTTTACTTTTATAGTGGAAAGTTTCCTGTATTTCCTGTATAATAATGACGGAAAGCTTTTTTCTATAAATATGGGAGGATTAATCATGGCAACTATAACAGAGCTATTAAGAGCAGAAGAGAATGGAAGTATCAGTTTTGGCAATTATGATCTTGATACGAAGACCAAGCTGGCTGATTTCCAGTTCGAAGGTGATACATATAAGGTGAAAACATTCAGGGAGATCACCAGACTGGAGAAGAATGGAGGCGTAGCCTACGAGTCCGTTCCCGGCTCCGCAGTTCATGAATATAAAGAGACTGACCGCCTTATCACATTCAGCGTGGAGGCTCCCGATGATGTACAGATCACTGTGGAGGTGGAGCCTGAGAAGGATTACAAGGTGCTGATCGATGATACCAACATCGGCAGGATCCATTCCAGCATCAGCGGCAAGATCAGCTTCAGCATTGAGCTGAACCCGGGCGAGACCGCCAGGGTACAGATTGTGAAGCCCTGAGGAAGGAACAGATTTTATAAGTGTTTATAGGGAAGGCCCTGACGGGCCTTTTCTTTTTATTGATGGATCATAGGTGCAACGTCAGGAATCATTTTTCGAGCTGGACACGAGTTTCGCAGTCACCTATTGAAAGATCATTGTGAAAGGATAACATATGGCAAAAGCGAAGACAGTTTTCTACTGCAAAGAATGCGGATATGAGACTTCCAAGTGGCTGGGTCAGTGCCCCGGCTGCCGTCAGTGGAATACATTTGTGGAGGAGAAGGTTTCTGCTTCCCCTAAGAAGGCCAGGGGCATCAGTGCCCTGCCCAGGCAGAAGGTGACCTCCATATTTGATGTGTCCATGGAGGAAGAAGACCGGATCAGCACCGGTATCCCCGAGATGGACCGGGTGCTGGGGGGAGGAATCGTCAGAGGCTCTCTCACCCTGGTGGGTGGAGATCCCGGCATAGGCAAGTCCACCCTCCTCCTCCAGGTGTGCAGGAATCTGGCCAATGACGGAAAAAGGGTCTTATATATATCCGGAGAGGAGTCTTTAAAACAGATCAGGCTGCGCGCAGACCGGCTGGGTGGCTTTGAGAAGGAGGTACTGCTTCTCTGTGAGACAGATATCAACGAGGAGGCATCTGCCATCCGTGAGACCAGGCCGGATATGGTGGTTATAGACTCTGTCCAGACCATGAGCAGCGATGAGCTGACTTCCGCGGCGGGAAGTGTCAGCCAGGTCAGAGAGGTGACTTCCATTCTCATGCAGATTGCCAAGATGGAGGGGGTTGCAGTTTTCATTGTGGGCCATGTGACCAAGGAAGGTGTTGTGGCCGGCCCCAGGACTCTGGAGCATATGGTGGATACGGTTCTCTTTTTTGAGGGAGAGCAGAATGCCATCTACCGTCTCCTCCGGGGGGTGAAGAACCGTTTTGGATCTACCAATGAGATCGGGGTATTTGAGATGAAGGAGCAGGGACTTTCGGAGGTGCCCGACCCCTCACGGATCATGCTGGATGGCCGTCCTGTTGATGCCTCCGGCTCTGTGGTGGTCTGCTCCATGGAGGGGACCCGCCCCCTGCTGATCGAGATTCAGGCTCTGATTTCCCCTACCTCCTTCAATATGCCAAGAAGGACCACCGTGGGTATCGATTTTAACCGGGTAAACCTGCTACTGGCTGTTCTTGAAAAAAGAGCCGGGCTGCAGCTGGGGGCCTGTGATGCTTACGTTAACCTGGCGGGGGGCATGAAGCTGGGAGAACCGGCCATGGACCTGGGCATCCTCTGTGCCGTCATCTCCAGCTACCGGAACCGGCCGGTTCATCCAGGAACCATCATCTTCGGGGAAGTGGGGCTGACCGGGGAAATCCGAGGGGTCAGTCACGCAGAGCAGCGGCTTATTGAGGCGGTAAAGATGGGATTTAGCAGATGCATCATCCCCCAGACCAATGTGGAGGGATTATCTGACGGTATCCGCAGCCAGATCAGTATCGTTGGCGTGACCGGTATCCGGGATGTGATGGAGAATCTGTGAGGAGCATCCGGGATATGATGTAGAATCTGTGAGTGACAATACTGTTACCCGGTTAGTTACCTCGCCGGCTGAAAATCATCCGGTGGGAGGGGAAAAGCTCATCTAAAGGAATTCATCAGAAAATGCATAATTTCAAACTGAATCTTGCATATAGATTAGCATTATGGTATACTAACTGCCGTGCGCGGCTTTAATTACTGTATGTTAAACCGCAGTGTACGGCTTTACAAGTGTTTTATGAGGGAGTCCTCAAAAGCCGGATTTGAATCAGGTTACAATATGCATATGATATACATTTACTGGAGGACAAATAATGTTCAGTTTTGACTACGTGAAAAAGACAGACCCTGAAATTGCTGCGGCCATGGAGGCAGAGCTTGGCCGTCAGAGAGACAACCTGGAGCTTATCGCATCTGAGAACCTGGTTTCCCCTGCAGTTATGGCGGCCATGGGCAGCCATCTGACCAACAAGTATGCAGAGGGATATCCTGCAAAGCGATATTATGGCGGCTGCCAGCATGTGGATGTGGTTGAGAATCTTGCCATAGAAAGAGCAAAGGAGCTTTTTGGTGCAGAGTATGCCAATGTTCAGCCTCATTCCGGCGCCCAGGCCAATATGGCAGTATTCTTCGCGGTCATGGAGCTGGGTGATACCTATATGGGCATGAATCTTGACCATGGCGGACATCTGACCCACGGAAGCCCCGTGAACATGTCGGGAAAGAACTATAACTGCGTGCCTTACGGGGTAAACGATGACGGTTTCATCGATTATGATCAGGTTAGAAAGATTGCTTTATCCTGTAATCCCAAGATGATCATCGCCGGTGCCAGCGCCTATGCTAGAGAGATTGACTTTAAGAGGATGCGTGAGATCGCAGACGAGGTGGGAGCTGTCCTTATGGTAGACATGGCTCATATTGCAGGTCTGGTAGCAGCCGGCCTTCATCCGAGTCCGATTCCCTATGCCCATGTAACCACAACCACGACCCACAAGACCCTCCGCGGACCAAGAGGCGGACTGATCTTATCCAGTGAGGAAGTGAATAAGAAGTATAATTTCAACAAGGCCATCTTCCCGGGTATCCAGGGAGGTCCCCTCATGCATGTGATTGCCGCCAAGGCTGTATGCTTTAAGGAAGCCCTCACTCCGGAATACAAAGAGTACATGGCCCAGGTGAAGAAGAATGCGGCAGCTCTTGCAGATGCCCTGATGGAGAGAGGATTTGATATCGTATCCGGCGGAACAGACAATCACCTGATGCTGGTAGACCTGCGCAGGATGGAGCTTACCGGTAAGGATATGGAGAAACTCCTGGATTCCGTTCACATCACCTGCAACAAGAACACGGTACCCAATGATCCCAAGTCACCCTTCGTGACCAGCGGTCTTCGTATCGGAACACCGGCTGTAACCTCCAGAGGCCTGAAGGAAGATGACATGATTCAGGTGGCAGAGGCCATCAAGCTGGCTATCATTGACGGCAAGCCTGAGGAAGCAGATGCCCTGGTAAAACAGTTAACCGATAAATATCCGCTCTATAAAGAGGCGGAGATCTGAAAAAGTGAAAACAAGAAAAGGAGACAGAGCCCCCCTCTGTCTCCTTTCCAGTTCTGGCCCTTTATTTGATTCGCTCTACAATCTTATCATAGAGATCGATGTCGCAGTACTCTCTCTCAGTAAAATGCGTACAGTTCAGACAGCTTGCCTTATCAGAGTCAAGGATGAAGTTGGATGGGGCATAAGGAATGACTGTGCGGTGGTATTCGCTGCAGTTATCTGCTACTTCCTGGTAAGTTTCAAGTGATGCTCTTGTATAATCTCTCATATTAGTCTACCTCCATATCTGGCTTCCCGGCATCAAAATTCCATCGCCATATCTGATTATCCCAAGGAAAATCAATGGTCATCTTGATGGGGGAAGTTCTATTAGTATACCCTTAGTATGGCTTGGGCAGTGATTTTCATACTCAGGCATATAAAATAGTAATATTTTTTAATTATTTCAGTTTTGATATGGGAATATGTGAAAAAAAGTGTTATTATCATTACAATACACAAGAATAAAACAACACTTGGAGGTTATCATGAGTCAGGTAAAAAGAGTTTACGTTGAGAAGAAACCGGAGTATGCGGTCAAGGCCAAGGAGCTGCTTGCTGAGCTTCATTCCTATCTGTCCCTTGATCAGCTTACCGGAGTCCGGGAGCTGATCCGCTATGATGTGGAGAGTGTATCTGATGATACCTATGAGAAGGCTCTGGGAACCGTCTTCTCCGAGCCACCGGTGGACTTTCTCTATGAGGGGTCATTCCCCAGGGAGGATACAGACAGAGTGTTTTCCGTGGAGTTTCTTCCGGGCCAGTTTGACCAGAGGGCGGATTCTGCCCAGCAGTGTCTCTCCCTGCTTAATGAGAAGGAAGAGCCGGTGATCCGGTCTGCAACCACCTATGTGCTGTCTGGTGATTTGTCAGATGAGGATTTTGAGAAGGTGAAGGCTTACTGTATCAATCCTGTGGATTCCAGGGAGACGGATGAGTCCTTGCCGGATACCTTGATCATGACCTATGAGGATCCGGAGGATGTGAAGATCTTTGATGGATTTAAGGATTTGCCGGAGGCAGAGCTCAGGGAGCTTTACGATTCTCTGGGTCTTGCCATGACCTTTAAGGATTTCCTCCATATCCAGAATTATTATCGGGGCGAGGAGAAGAGAGACCCCTCCATGACGGAAATCCGGGTTCTTGATACCTACTGGTCCGACCACTGCAGGCATACCACATTTTCTACGGAGCTTAAGGATATCGTCTTCGAGGACGGCTACTACAGACCGCTGTTTGAGAAGACATTTGATGAGTATAAAGCGGACAGAGCCGATGTCTACGGGGACCGGAAGGATAAGTTTATCTGCCTGATGGACCTGGCTACCATGGGGGCAAAGAAGCTTAAGAAAGATGGCATCCTTGATAATATGGAAGAGAGTGATGAGATCAACGCCTGCTCCATCGTGGTGCCCCTGGAGGCGGATGGTGTGACCGAGGAATGGCTTATCAGCTTTAAGAATGAGACCCACAACCATCCCACGGAGATCGAACCTTTCGGTGGCGCTGCCACCTGTCTGGGAGGGGCTATCCGTGACCCCCTTTCAGGAAGGTCCTACGTCTATCAGGCCATGCGCGTGACGGGCTGTGCGGACCCCACTCTGCCTATGTCCGAGACCCTGCATGGCAAGCTGCCCCAGAGGAAGCTGACTACGGGGGCTGCTGCCGGTTATTCTTCCTACGGCAATCAGATTGGTCTGGCCACCGGCCTGGTGGATGAGATCTATCACCCGGGCTATGTGGCCAAGCGTATGGAGATTGGTGCCGTGATGGGTGCCGCCCCAAGAAGGAATGTCATCCGTGAGACCTCAGATCCTGGCGATATCATTGTTCTTTTAGGCGGCCGGACGGGCCGTGACGGCTGCGGCGGAGCCACCGGTTCCTCCAAGGCCCATACTACAGAGTCCATCGACACCTGCGGGGCTGAGGTCCAGAAGGGTAATCCGCCCACAGAGCGCAAGATTCAGCGGCTTTTCCGCCGGGAAGAGGTCAGCCGTCTCATCAAGAAATGTAATGACTTCGGCGCAGGTGGTGTGTCCGTCGCCATCGGTGAGCTGGCAGATGGTCTCCTGATCGACCTGGACAAGGTGCCCAAGAAATATGCCGGCCTGGATGGCACAGAGCTTGCTATTTCCGAGTCCCAGGAGCGTATGGCTGTTGTATTAGATCCCAAAGATGTGGATCAGTTCCTGGCCTATTCGAAAGAGGAGAATCTGGAGGCAGTTGCCGTTGCCACGGTTACGGAAGAGAAGCGGCTGGTGATGAACTGGAGAGGCAAGGAGATCGTCAATCTCTCCCGGGCCTTCCTGGATACCAACGGAGCTCATCAGGAGACAAAAGTGGCAGTTTCCATGCCGGATGAAAAGGATTGTTATTATAAGAAGCAGTACGAAGTGACCGATGTCCGGAAGGCCTTCATGGATACATTATCTGACCTTAATGTATGCTCCAAAAAGGGCCTGATCGAGATGTTCGACAGCTCCATCGGTGCATCCACAGTCACCATGCCCTTTGGAGGCAAGACCCAGCTGACCCCGATTCAGACCATGACAGCCAAAGTGCCGACTCTTTCCGGCAAGACCGACTTTGCCACCATGATGTCCTACGGATTTGATCCCTATCTGTCCAGCTGGAGCCCCTACCATGGCGCTGTCTATGCGGTTCTTCAGTCGGTAGCCAAGATCGTGGCAGCCGGAGGTGACTATAGGAAGATTCGCCTGACCTTCCAGGAATACTTTGAGAAACTGGGCGAAGATCCAAAGCGCTGGGGCAAGCCATTTGCCGCCCTGCTGGGCTCCTACAGTGCCCAGAAGGGATTCAGGATTCCTTCCATCGGAGGCAAGGACTCCATGTCCGGCTCCTTCGAGGATATTGATGTGCCGCCTACCCTGGTCTCCTTCGCGGTTGACTACGCCGATGCGGCTGACGTGGTGACACCGGAGTTTAAGAAGGCGGGCAATGAGATCTATTGTATTGATATTCCCTTTGATGAGTACGGTATTCCGGAGTATGAGGAAGCAGGGCAGATCTATGACAGTATCTATAAGCTGATGCAGGAGGGCAGGATCGTGTCTGCCTATGCATTGGGTGCCGGCGGGTTAATCGAGGGCTTATCCAAGATGTCCTTCGGCAATATGCTTGGTGTGAGACTCTCCCCGGAGCTTGCCGAAGATGAGCTGACAAAGAAGAGATACGGGTCCCTGCTGGTTGAGCTGGCAGCAGATGACATGGATAGCTCAGTGTCAAAACCCGTTATAGATGGAGACAAGAATACAGCGGATTTGGAGTTCGCTGCTAAGGGTAATACGGAGATAAAAGTTGTTGATGAAGATATCACAGATATTATGTCGCTCCCAGCATTATTTATCGGAATGGTAGGCGACAAGCCCGTCTTCGAGCTGGCTGATGATGATATTGACCTCAATGAAATGATCAAAACCTGGACGGCTCCATTAGAGTCCGTCTTCCCGACCCAGACCGGGGCAGAGGATACCGACTGCAGCAGACCTGCCTACAGGGAAGGTCAGATATATATCTGTAAGAATAAGGTGGCTAAGCCAAGGGTATTCATCCCCGTATTCCCGGGAACCAACTGCGAGTATGACTCTGCCCGGGCTTTTGAGAGAGCCGGGGCTCAGGCCTCTGCCATCGTATTTAAGAACCAGAATGCCCAGGATATCCTGGATTCCGTGGAAGCCTATGAGAAGGCCATAAATGAATCCCAGATCATCATGTTCCCGGGTGGATTCTCCGCCGGTGATGAGCCGGAGGGCTCTGCCAAGTTCTTTGCCACCGCCTTCCGCAATGAGAAGCTTAAGGAAGCCATCATGAAGCTTATTAATGAGCGGGATGGTCTGGTTCTTGGTATCTGCAACGGCTTCCAGGCCCTGATCAAGCTGGGACTGGTGCCTTACGGTGAGATCAGAGAGCAGAAGGCGGATGCACCGACTCTGACCTACAATGAGATCGGCCGCCATGTATCCACCATGGCCTATACCAGGATTATGACCAACAAGTCCCCCTGGCTGATGAAGGCAGATATGGATAAGACCTACGCCATTCCGGTATCCCACGGAGAGGGACGATTTGTCGCTCCCAAAGAGTGGATTGACAAACTTTTTGCCAACGGCCAGGTGGCAACCCAGTATGTGGACCTTGCCGGTAAAGCCACCATGGATGTCCGCTTCAATCCAAATGGATCCTACGCAGCCATCGAGGGTATTACCAGCCCCGACGGCCGGGTTCTTGGCAAGATGGGACACTCCGAGCGTATCGGCAGCAACATCGCAAAGAATATCTACGCTGACCAGAATCAGCTGATCTTTGAGAGCGGCGTGGAGTACTTCAGATAAATAAGACATAAACAGGAGGCTCATCAGGATATTTATTTGATGGTCCTCTGCTTATAATCTGACTGGTATCAGAAAGGAGCAGGCTGCATGGTAAATGTTTTGAAAAAATACCCCCTTATTAATATCTGTCTGTCTATCTGCCTGTATTTTACCCTGATTTCAACTGCTTATATGGCATGGGTCTATCATGTGACAGATTTGCTGCCCTCCAGGGGGGCCGACTTTATCAGTCTGGTGGCGGCTTATCTTATGCAGGCTGCCGGTATCGGAATTTTTGCCCTGGTTCTGAACCGAAGAAAGGAATACGTCAGAAACTATGTCAGCCTGGGGCTTGCGGTTCATCTTATGCTCCTGTTCCCTGCTTTACTTACTGAGAAGCCGCCCTGGGTTATCCTGTTCGGACTGGTGATGAATCTGGTCTCCGGGTTCATCTCGGGCTATTACCTGTACCTGTTCAGTACTGAAGGTGACAGAAAATGTAAGGGATTGACTCTTGGTCTTGGATACAGTGCATCCATATTCCTGTCTTGGCTCCTGTCCTTTCTGACGGGGAAGAGCGGCTGCGCTGCAGAATTTACCCTGGTCACGGTCATCGCCCTATCTGCAGGAGGAGTTGTTCTGACATATAGCCAGGTTGATTCGTATGAACGGCATAGGGCTTTGGGACAGTCAGATTATCAGGCTGAATTAACCGGTACATATAGACGGCTGGAGAATGCAGCCGGCCAACATAGCTGGTCAGGTATTATTTTGCCGGCCGGCCTCCTCATTGTTCTTTTCGGTATTGTAATGAATTGCGGCTACACATTTTCTGCAGCAGACATTGATCAAGGAATCAGCATCGAGTTTTCCAGGCTCTTCTATGCGGCGGCCTTGTTGATCGCCGGCTTTATCAATGACCGTAGCCGGATCTATGGAAGTGTTCTCGCTCTCGCATTCCTGACCAGCCCCTTTGTGCTATATGCCATGCGGGGAGAAGCTGTGGGCGCTCTGTTTTTCTGGGCCTTAAGTTATTTTTCCCTTGGATTCTTTACGATTTACCGGATTCTTCTCTTTTCGGATATGTCAAAAGAAAGAGGTCTCCTGCCTGTCTGCAGTCTGGGACTGGTCTTTGGAAGAATGGGAGATGCCCTGGGGGAAGGACTTTGTCTTGGTCTGGCATCTCATTTCCCCGTACTCCTGTTTGTGACCTCCTGTCTCTTTATCTGTACGGTTTTTCTGTTTTTCAGAGTGAGCATGCACATTTACCAACATGGCCTGGAAGAGGAAAAGCAGATGGTGGATGCCAGGGCCCTCTTTAATACATTTTCTGCGGAGTATGCCCTGTCTGCCAGAGAAAGAGAGGTTCTGCAATTTCTTCTTGAGGAAAAAAGCAACATTGAGATCGCTGAGGAATTAGCCATATCCGAAAGTACGGTGAAGTTTCATATCCATAACTTGCTGCAAAAGACCGGGGAGAAAAACCGGGTTGCCCTCATCGCATCCTATTATTCCCGTAATCTGTAGTCGGATGCCGATGATTTGAACATGCCGGAATCAGCAGCCTGACTTAAACCTGACCCCTGAAAAAACAGCGCTCTCTGACTGGAATCTGACCTAAACCTGACTTGCCTGTTTGAAAAAGATGGCATACAATGTAATATATTCTTAAACAGAAAGGAAGGGGGACTTTTTTCATGAGAAAGGAACAGGTTAGCCGTAATTCCAGATGGCTTCGCCGGATCTTAGCTTTATGCTTCTGCCTTGTCCTGTCGCTATGCATATTCTCCATAGAGTGCAGACCGACTGTGGCAGCAGCTACGAAGACCAGCAGCAAGACTACCAAGAAGAAAAAGAAAACCAAGAAGAAAAGCACCAAGAAGAAAACGACAAAGAAAAAGACCAGCAAGAAAAAAACGACAAAGAAAAAGACAACCAAGAAAAAGACCAGCAAGAAGAAAAAGACAAAGAAAAAGACAACCAAGAAAAAGACCAGCAAGAAGAAAACGACAAAGAAGAAAAACAGCAAAAAGAAGACAACGACCAAGAAAAAGGCATCAAAGAAAAAAACCAGTAAAAAGAAGGTTTACAAGATTAAAACGGCAAAAGACTGGAAGTCCATCAGCCAGAAAAAGGGTGGAACTTTTAAGCTGATCAAGAATATCAATCTGTCCAGCAGCAACTACCTGACCATAGCAAAGAACAAAAAGTACACCATTGATTTTAACGGTCACAAGATTACCGACTCCGGAACCGGATCACAGAAAAGTCCGCTGATCATTAACAAAGGGACGGTTGTATTTAAGAACAGCAAGAACAGCGGAGGTGTTCTCTATTCCAAAGAGTGGATGTCCGTTCAGGTGAATAACAGCGGGAAGCTGTACCTGCAGGGCGGTGCCATCGTCAATGATACCGTGGAATTCCGGACAGGGCTGGCATCTGCCATCTACTTGACCGGCAATGCCCAGTGCTATCTGCAGGGGAAGAGCATCGTGCAGAGTATCAATAACGGCGTGGCCATGATGGGCAAGTCTAAACTCTACCTGACTGGGACACCAAGGATTCGTGCAGGTGTTCTGAATACAACGATCAGTTTTACCCATTACGGAAGCGGAATCAACATCCTCGAGTCAGGCTGTACAGTCTCTCTTCAGGGAGGAACCATCGGAACCAAGGCGACACCGGACACTGTCATAAATGGTCTGACATTTACCGGATCAGGCAGCTATCCGGTACTTGACAGGCAGGGTTACAGCCTGAAGCTGGATCCAGCTTATAAGTATCTTGATTATGCCGGAAACGAAGTGCCGGTAAAGGGTTCCAATGTGGATGATCTTTACCAGCGGATTACCGGGTCAACCGGCAGCTCCGGTCTGGCCGGTGAGAAAAAGCTGACAACCACCGTTCAGGATCCGGAAGGCTACTATACGATATTTATCCTGAAGAAGTGAATTATGTAAATAATAATAAGGAAATCCCGGGTTTAAGCGCCCGGGATTATCCTTTGGGGATAACTTAAGGAGGCCGCGATTAATAATATCTCTTGTCCTTCCATAGGTCTCTGCCCCCCTGAAATAGACGGAGATTCTCCCGTTTCCTCTCATAAAGCCTCTCAAGTTCCGGAATTCGGATGTGGTTTTCCAAGACATCCATCTTGTAGAGATCGAAGCTCATCTCAGCTTTTTCTATATCAACCAGATTTCTGTTATGGACATATTGCAGCAGCCTGCTTTCTTTTTCTATAAAAGAATGTGTCTTGATCTGATCAAGTCGAACCGTCATCAGATATCTCCATCAAACAAACAGGAATATTTTTATGCATGAGATAGAATTCTCTGGATAGACCTGTCATCAGATCACCTCCAATCATTCAAATCGAATTTGATGTAAACTGTTTACCGGATCCATATGATATCTTCCTTCTTATCATACTCACAATCTCTGTTGAACCTGGCCTGGATTTGATAAAAGGAATCAAACAAATCGTGCAGATACAGGCTTAGATTCTGCTTTTTGACCCCCTTAAGATCTTCTGTTATCATGATTCGGTTTCCGATAGGATCAGAAACAAGCTTTCTGGTCTGGTCATAATAATATATTTCATTGTTTTCGCCCTCAATTTGCTGAAGGTCGGAATCGTAAGCCGGCAGAGCTTTGGCAATAAGCTCAATGATATAAGGAGCCGGCGATGCTTCTCCCTGCTCCCATTTACGTAATGTGCTGACTGGTATATGAAACAGATTTGCAAATTCCTTTTGTGTCATTCCCGTGGAATCCCGGAGGTCTCTTATCATATAATTCATGTGAATACCCTTTCTGTTTTCACGATATGTATGTTTAATCGTGAGTAATTGATTTTGGGAATTGATGCTTTTGGTGCTATAAGCATAATAAAAACAGAATATCCAAATCAGATACTATATTAAATATTATACCCAATTAGGATATACGTAGTCAAGGGAAGTATGCCTGTCAGGACACATTTCTTTCACTGTTTCCGGCCTGTTTTTTCACATTTTTTTAACTTTTAACCCTTATACTTCCACACAGTCAATGACAAATACAGTTGTGCTGCACATGTATAGATAGTTGAAAGGGGTGTATCTTATGACAAAGAAATATTTGGCGATTACAGTGGCAATGGTGATGAGTGCATCATTAATAGCAGGGTGCGGAGCATCCACAACGACAACCGGGTCTGCGGAGTCTACCACCGCAGCAGTGGTGGAAAGCCAGCAGAGTGGAGACGCCCGGCAAAGCGAGGAATCCGTAATCTATGGCCAGGTTAGCAGTGTGAGTGATGACAGCATCACCATAGAAGTGGGAACGAAAAAGGAAATGCAGGGAGCACCGCAGGAGGCACCCTCAGATAATTCGAAGCAGAGTGATCAGGGCCAGCCGCCTTCGATGCTGGATTTGACCGGTGAAGAGAAGACCATTACAATTACTGAAAATACTGCTATAGAAAAGACCGGCATGGGTCAGCCCGGCGGGATGAATAATGACCAGAATCAGCCTCCGCAGATGCCGGGAGATGGGGAATCAGAGAACCAGAACGATGGCAGCCAGCCGCCGGCAAAACCTGAGGATGAGAATTCCTCGAATCAGGATCAGAACAGTGATCAGAACCAGCCGCCGCAGATGCCGGATGGCCAGGAATCATCAGACCAAAACGATAACCAGGGCCAGCAGAACAATCAGGCTCAAAGTGATAATCAGGGCCAGCAGCCCGGCCAGGCCCCCCAGATGGAGACCGAGACCATAGAGGCCGGTGACATCGCTGAAGGTGATACCGTAGAAATCACATTAGATGAGAATGGAAATGCTGAAAAAATTACCGTCATGTCCATGGGGCAGGGAGGTCCCGGCGGAAATGGCGGCCCCGGCGGACAGGGAAACTCCGGCGGCCAGCAGGGGGGACCCGGAGGGCAGCAGTCTGCTCCGGAATCTTATGAGGCTGTCAATGAGTATTCCTCAGATACCGAGGTGAGCGGGGAGACCATCGCCTCCACCGGTACCGATGAGAATGCCATCCATGTTACAGATGGTGCCAAGGTTACAGTAACTGACAGCACAATTACAAGGAGCTCAGAAGAGAGTTCCGGGGGAGATAATTCCAGCTTCTACGGAACCGGAGCCGCTGTCCTCACTACCGAGGGAACCACAGTGATTAAAAACAGCCAGATTGAGACCGATGCTGACGGAGGAGCCGGCGTCTTCTCCTACGGTGATGGGGTCAGCTATGTGTCCGGAACCACAATCAAGACGGAAAAGGGGACTTCAGGAGGTATCCATGTGGCTGGCGGCGGAACCTTATATGCCTGGGATACCACGGCAGAGACCAATGGCCAGTCATCGGCAGCCATCCGAAGTGACCGGGGCGGCGGAACCATGGTTGTGGATGGGGGCAGCTACACCTCAAACGGAAACGGGTCTCCGGCTATCTACTCGACAGCTGACATCACGGTCCATGATGCGGACCTCACTGCCAACGGGTCGGAGGCAATCTGTATAGAAGGAAACAACTCCATTCGCCTGTTTGACTGTGATCTGACCGGCAATATGAGTGATGACAGCCAGAATGATACCACATGGAATGTCATCCTCTATCAGAGCATGTCCGGGGATTCCGAGGAAGGTAACTCCACATTCGAAATGGATGGGGGCACACTGACGGCTAAAAACGGCGGTATGTTCTACACCACCAACACAGAGTCCACATTTACCTTAAAAAATGTAAATATTACTAACGCCGACGATGCGGAATTCTTCTTAAGATGCACCGGCAACGCCAACCAGCGTGGCTGGGGAAGCACGGGATCTAACGGGGCAGACTGTACATTTACCGGGATAGAGCAGACCATGGAAGGGGATGTGGTATGGGACAGCATCAGCCAGCTTGATTTCTACCTGACTCAGAACAGTTCTCTGACCGGTGCGGTGATCAATGATGAAAGCTGCGCGGGCAGCGGTGGCGACGGCTACTGCAATCTCTATATCGAGAAGGGCAGCAGCTGGACCGTGACCGCCGACAGCAGCTTATCCACTCTGGAGAATGCCGGGACCATCACGGATGCCGACGGCAAAACCGTTACCATAAAGGGAAGTGACGGGACCGTGTATGTTGAAGGCGACAGTGCATATACTATCACGGTAAATGAATATAAGGATTCTGCTGACATAAGCGGCGCCTCCTCCATCAGCTCCTGGAGCGACTACCAGGTGGAGCAGATCTGACAGGTGCAGGAAGATTTCTATATGTAGGCGCAAAAAAGTGTGTGCATTAATGATAAAATCTCTTAATAACAGTTGTTGTATACTAACGCAAATCATGCTAAAGTAATGATAGTTAGGAGTCCCTAATAACCGGGCGATTCCTGACATTGTGAGATAATCGTGTGGGCTCCTGATGACCCTGTTCCCTAAGCGGGGTCAGGAGTTCCGCATGAAACAGGAAAGGGGATTATTATGGATTATTTACAGATTGAAAAGGTGATTGGAAGAGAAATCGTGGATTCCAGAGGAAATCCCACCGTAGAGGCTGAGGTCTATCTGGTGGATGGAACCGTAGGCAGGGGTGCTGCTCCAAGCGGCGCATCCACCGGTGAGTTTGAGGCTCTGGAGCTTCGCGATGGCGACAAGGACCGTTTCGGCGGTAAGGGCGTCAGCAAGGCAGTTGAGAATATCAACACCATCATCAATGATGTTCTTCAGGGTGTGGATGCTTCCGATATCTACGAAGTAGACCGTATCATGTTTGAAGCCGACGGCACCACGGACAAGTCCATGTTAGGGGCTAATGCAATCCTTGCCGTGTCTATTGCCAGCGCCAAGGCTGCTGCCCAGTCGCTGGAGCTTCCTCTCTTTAAGTTCCTGGGCGGTATCAACGGAAACCGTCTTCCGGTTCCCATGATGAACATCTTAAACGGCGGCGCTCATGCCACCAATACGGTAGATACCCAGGAATTCATGATCATGCCGGTGGGCGCTCCTTCCTTCAGAGAAGCCTTAAGATGGTGTACGGAAGTCTTCCATGCCTTAGCTAAGATCTTAAAGGGCAGAGGCCTGGCCACATCAGTAGGTGATGAGGGTGGATTCGCTCCAAACCTTTCTTCCGATGATGAGACCATCGAGACTATTTTAGAGGCAGTTAAGCAGGCCGGATATGAGCCCGGAAAGGATTTCATGATTGCCATGGATGCCGCTGCCAGCGAGTGGAAGAGTGAGAAAGGCAAGGGCTATTACAAGCTGCCCAAGGCAGGAACCGAGTATACCTCTGAGGAACTGATTGACCACTGGGCATCCCTGGTTGAGAAATATCCGATTATTTCCATCGAGGATGGTCTTGATGAGGAAGACTGGGATGGCTGGAAGCTGATGACCGAGAAGCTGGGAGACAAGATCCAGCTGGTTGGCGATGACCTGTTTGTTACCAACACGGAGCGTCTGGCCAAGGGTATCGAGCTTGGCTGCGGAAACTCCATTCTGATCAAGCTTAATCAGATCGGTTCTGTATCCGAGACCCTGGAGGCCATCAAGATGGCCCACAAGGCAGGCTATACCGCAGTAACCTCACACCGTTCCGGCGAGACAGAGGATACCACCATCGCAGACCTGGCCGTGGCACTCAACACCTGCCAGATCAAGACCGGCGCTCCAAGCCGGAGCGAGCGTGTAGCCAAGTACAACCAGCTCCTCCGCATCGAGGAAATGCTTGGCAAGAGCGCAGTATATCCGGGAATGAAGGCATTCAATATTAAATGATTTAACTATATAAATCACTAACAGACGAACAAAAAAGGACCAAAAGGTGTCTTCAGACACACTCTTGGTCCTTTTTTGGTCTGCTCTGGTATTTATCACTATTCACCATGCTGTCCTAATATATTGTTTCCCCATATATTGCTCAGTTAACTGATCAAATACTTTGGGCAGCCATAAATCTATGTTAAACATCTATATCTGTAGAACGTTTCACTTCGGCATGATCTCCTCCTTTCGACTGCTTTAATTGAACTGACCTCAGCCCTTCGGGCTGTCTCACTTTGGCTCATTCTCAAGTCTATGGCTGGACAAAAGGGTATTTGATAAGTTAACTTTTCATAATACCTGTGGCCAGATTAAGATAAAGGGGATCAGACAGGAAACCTGTCAGACCAGCCGGTATAATGGATTAGTACTTTAACAGTATGAATCATCCTTTAAAAAACAGGTAGTCAGAGAGTTCCGG
>JAFUDC010000131.1 GCA_017459345.1 Eubacterium sp. | reverse complement strand
GATGAGCTTGGTTTTCCGCCGGATTTGCTGGAGTATCTGATAGAGTACTGTGCCGAGAAGGGGAAAAAGCAGCTGCGCTACATGGAGAAGGTGGCCATAAACTGGTATCAGCAGGGAATCGATACTGTTCAGACCGCCATCGATCATTCAGCCCGGTATACACAGAATGTGTACCCGGTGATGAAGGCCTTCGGCATTACCGGCCGCAATCCGGGTCCTTCCGAGATGACCTATATTACCAGGTGGAACGCTATGGGATTCGGAACAGACATCATCCTTGAAGCATGCAACCGGACTCTCCTCAGCACACACCAGGCCAGCTTCCCCTACGCCAACCGGATTCTGGAAGGCTGGAAGGAAGCCGGAGTCTCAAGCCTTTCCGAGATAAAAACTCTTGACCAGGCCTATCACAGCAAGCAAAAGGATGGGGAGAGAAAAACCCCCTCTAAGAATTCCTTCCACAATTTTGACCAGAGATCCTATGATTATGATGACCTGGAATCCCGTCTTGCCGGGAAGCAGAGGAGGTAAGCCATGTCCATATCACAAGAGCAGTACGCGGATATCCTGGAATCATACAAGACCCGCCGCAGGGACAATCGATTAAAGGAACAGCAGCGTAAAGATGAGATCTGGTCCCTCATACCGGATATCCGCCGAATCGATGAATCCATCGCCCACATTTCCATGCAGAAAGCCCGGCAGATGGTCTTACACCCGGATCCGAAGATGAAAGAGGACCTGCACCGGGAGATAGAGACTTTGTCCATGGAGAAGGTGAATCTTCTGGTACTGCATGGTTACCCGGCAGACTACCTTGACCCCATCTACAGCTGCCCGATCTGCCGCGATACCGGCTCAACCGCCCAGGGGGACTGCCGGTGTTTTCGCCGGCATGTTGCCGATATCCTTTATGATCAGTCCAATCTCCGGGAGATTCTTGCCAGGGAGAACTTCAATAATTTCAGGACAGACTATTACTCCGACCGGATCATTGGCACAGAAGCGGTCTCTCCCAGGGACAATATCCTGCATATTCTTAAGGTCAGCCGGGACTTCATCCGGGATTTCAGCACAGATCCCGGGCAGAACCTTCTCCTGTACGGAAGTGCCGGCGTCGGAAAAACCTTTCTGTCACACTGTATCGCAGACCAGCTCTTAAAAGGGGGAAACAGCGTGATCTATCTGACAGCATGGCAGTTTTTCCACCAGCTGGAACGGTTTACATTTGACCGGGATGGCAGGAGCGAGGATGTTCCTGCCCACATGCAATCCTGTGACCTGCTGATCATTGATGATCTGGGCACCGAGCTTAACAATGCCTTTGTGAATTCTCAGCTCTTCCTGTGTATGAACGAGCGGATTCTCAGGCACAAGTCCACTATCATCAGTACTAACCTGTCCCTAAAGCAGATCAGTGCGGCCTACACGGAAAGGGTTTCTTCCAGGATCATCGAATACTATACTCTTTTGCACATGTATGGTGAAGATATACGCGTGAAAAAGGCAGTTTCTTCCCTTGACGAATAAAGAACAGGATGTTATAAGTTTTATAGGACGAACTCTGTCGATGAAGGTAATCGCTTTCGATAGAGATTCATCCTCATCCATAACACGACATACACGATAAGGAGGTCAGCCATGAAGCCAGATGACAGTAAATTTGCAACCGTACCTGTAGGAAAGCTTGGCATCATCGTTCATCCCAGCTGTGAGAAACTTGGAAAAAAGATTGATCAGTACATAGTGAACTGGAGAAAAGAGCGTGACCACAACCATAAGTCCAATATCATATTCAGAGACTATGAGAGAGATACTTTCATCATCCCTTCCAGCTGTTCCAGGTTCGGAACCGGAGAGGCCAAGGCCATTCTTTCCGATTCTGTCCGGGGTGTTGACCTGTACATTCTTGCCGATGTACTCAACTACAGTCTGGAGTACACCGTCTGCGGCCACAAAAACCACATGTCCCCGGATGATATCTATGCCGACATCAAGAGATTGATTGCCGCTGCTTCCGGCAAGCCCAAGAGCATCACCGTCATCATGCCCTTCCTCTATGAGAGCCGCCAGCATAAGAGAAGCTCCAGGGAGTCCTTAGACTGCGCCTTTGCCCTGCAGGAACTTGCCAACATCGGCGTGGATAATGTTCTCACCTTTGACGCCCATGACCCCCGTGTGCAGAACGCCATCCCGCTGAAGGGCTTTGACAATGTCATGCCCACCTACCAGTTCATCAAGGCCTTGCTCAAGTCCACAGATGACCTTCAGATTGATAACGACCACATGATGGTAATCAGCCCGGATGAAGGTGCCATGAAGCGTACCATGTATTTCTCCACCGTGCTGGGAGTAGATATCGGTATGTTCTACAAGCGCAGGGATTATTCCATCATCGTAGACGGCCGCAACCCCATCGTTGCCCATGAGTTCTTAGGAGCCTCCGTGGAGAACAAGGAT
>JAFUDC010000130.1 GCA_017459345.1 Eubacterium sp. | reverse complement strand
GATAAACGTAATACTGGTATTTGGCAAGAAAAAAGTGTGCCGCAAAAAGCAACACACTTGGATCACCAATCATCTTCAGTTATATATTTTAAAAAGCCGCAGATCTGCGGTCACTAAGAACTATATTTCGCTGCACTACAGGAAGGGGCGTGGGCCCTTAACATAAAGAGCGTCATTGTCTTCGGACGTATTGAGATCATCACAGATCAGGAAGTAATCTATGATATTTCACGTAAACTCAGCCATAAGTTTACGGATGATGAGAATTATATTGAGAATGAAGTGCTTCAATTCGGACCTGCTACCTATATGTTCGCCTTAAGGCCGGAGCATATCAGTGGTAAGCTGGTGAATGAGGCATAATAGGTGATTGCGAAACTCGAGCCTTGACAGAGCTTCGCAATTACCTAAATGGGGCATAAGAGAGAAAGGAGGCCGAAAGGCCTCCCTTCTCAGCTTCCGCTGGGAATTAACCCGGCGATGGCACCGGCAAAGTTGCTGATGGGCATGGTCTGAAGATAAACTCTGCCAGGGCCGGTCACAATAGTGTTAAACAGGCCTTCTCCGCCCAGCAATACATTCTTTACGCCCTTCACCTTTACCACATCCATGGAGCAGGTTGCATCCATCATGGCTACATAGCCTGTATCAACTACAATCTGCTGGCCTGCAGCCAGCTCATACTCTACCACACTTCCATCAATCTCAACAAATGCCAGACCATTTCCTGATAGCTTCTGCATGATAAAGCCTTCTCCGCCGAAGAAGCCGCCCATGGCCTTCTTCTGGAAGAAGACCGACAGTTCAACTCCCTTTTCAGATGCCAGGTAACCCCCTTTTTGTACCACGACTTCTCTGCCGGGACCAATCTCCAGGGCACGGATGGAACCGGGGAAGCTGGAAGCAAAGGCGATGGTACCCGGGCCGCCCTTAGCGGTGTAAGTGTTCTGGAACATACTTTCCCCGGAAAACATCCTTCCGAAGACCTTGCCGACACCACCCCCGCTGGTCTTCATCTCCATATTAGGGCTCATCCAGCTCATGGAACCGGACTCGCAATTCATGGACTCTCCGCCTTCAAGGGAGCAGATGACAACAGGCATAGGTTCTCCTGTGATTTTGTACTGCATATAAAACCTCCTTAAGAATAATCTTATATAATTCATAAAAATGATTTGCTATCCTATGTGGATATGAATGATATCTAAATTATAGCATTACATACGATAAATTACAAGCACAAATACATTTATATATTGTTCAGCTAAACTGAATGCACTGATCTTTGAACAGTTCCAGTAAGGCTGCTATGTATCCGCATCCCTGGATCCGGCGCCAGAACGCCCAGCATTCTTGATAAAAAGATTAGTTCGACTGGTCACAATATGAACATATACATATGATATAATATTTTCACAATTACAGAGAATGATAATACGCAATTCAATTGGACTATCTGCTATTAATCCGAGAGAATTTAAATATCCACATGGCTCTGATGGTAATCATATTTTATTGAGAGAAGGATAGTTGAATGAATCAGAATTTTGATATACAGGATTACATGACTAAGGGAGTGGAGCGCGTTGTGGCAGATTCCCTTAAGGCAACCCTCAAAAATCCCAGGGAGAGCGCCTTTCTGGTGAAGTTTTCAGCGGCCAGCCGCAATGCCTCCAAAAAGAGACTGGCAGCCAAAAAGAAGGGGGAGCATATCCCGCCCTTCCTCATTGCCAGTATCACCAGTCAGTGTAATCTTCACTGCGCCGGCTGCTATTCCCGCTGCAACCATGCCACGGTCGATACAGAACCGGTCAGCCAGCTGACCAGCAAGGACTGGTTTAAGATCTTTGATGAGGCAGATGCATTGGGGATCAGCTTTATTCTGCTGGCTGGGGGTGAGCCCATGCTGCGCCGGGATATCATTGAGGAAGCCGGCAGGAAGCCCAATATTCTTTTTCCCATCTTTACCAACGGCACCTACATGGATGAACGGTATTTTAAACTATTTGATAAGTGCCGCAACCTGATTCCTATCATGAGTATCGAGGGGGAAAAAACAGCTACTGACGCCAGACGGGGCAAGGGAATCTATGACCGGCTGATTTCCAATATGGATAAGCTTAAAAAGCGGGGCCTGCTTTTCGGGGCATCTGTTACCGTGACCACAGAGAACATCAGAGAAGTGACATCGAATAGATTCCTGAAAAGTCTATCTGACAGGAACTGTAAGGCTGTCATATTTGTTGAGTTTGTTCCCGTCACTGAGGATAGCAAAGACCTGGCTCCGGGAGATGAGGAGCGCCGCTACCTCCATAAAGAAATTGCCAGACTGCGAAAAGAACATCCGGAGATGGTATACATTTCCTTCCCCGGAGATGAAAAGACCTCCGGCGGCTGTGTGGCAGCAGGCAGAGGATTCTTCCACATCAATTCCCAGGGCGGAGCGGAGCCATGTCCATTCTCTCCTTATTCTGATGTGAACGTAAAGAATAAATCTCTGCGAAAAGCCATAAGGTCTCCTCTCTTCAAGGCTCTGCAGGAGGGCGGACTTCTGATCGATGACCATGACGGGGGCTGTGTGCTTTATGAGAAGCGGGACCAGGTAGAGGCACTGCTGGCCCGGGAATCTTCGTAATTGCAATCGATCTTTATCGAAGAGACAGTACCTGCACGATCATCATTAGACGATATTTTCATTATCTCCAGAAAAATCTTTCAATAATTGCAGGCCGGAAAGGGTATATCATCTTTTCCGGCTTTGTGTTATTATAATGAAGGTTATGAATTTATTCTTGCATTTTTATCGTAACAGACAATGATCCCGGAGGACAGCTATGAATAATATCATTGAACAAGTATACTGCAATCCAGATATATATAAGATCTCAGTACCCCTGACCGGCAATGCATTAAAGAACCTGAATTCCTATGTGATACTGGATCATGGGGAGAGCCTGGTTATCGATACCGGCTTTCGCACAGAGGAATGCTATAATACACTGATGGAGGGATTGAGGACGCTTGGCCTTTCGCCTGCTCACACCAGTCTCTTCTTAAGTCATCTCCATTCCGACCATATCGGACTGGCCCAGTATTTCAATTACCCGGATACAACCATCTATATGGGGAAAGAGGAGTATAGCTATTATAGTAACATGATTAGCGGAGGCCGAAATCCCCGGGGCTTTAACGGGGAGAGATTCCTGGCGGAAGGGTTTCCCTCTGCGGAGCTTGAGGAGGCTCACAGGAGCAATCCCGCCAGAATCTATCTGCCCAGTGAGACATTTCCTGTGCGAGAGTTAAGTGACCAGGACAAGATCAAGGTGGGGGAGGTAGAGCTTACCGCCATTCTGCTTCCTGGACATACACCAGGCCTCATGTGTCTCTATCTTGAAAAGGAGAAGATCATGTTTACGGCAGACCATGTTCTCTTTGATATCACACCCAACATCACCAGCTGGCCTGGCATGGAGAATCCCCTGGCCAGATACATAAAAAGCCTGGAAAAGGTTATGACCTATGATGTAAAAACCGTCTTTCCTGCTCACAGGAACCTGTCTGGCAAGACCATGGAGCAGAGGATTGCGGAGATTATCGCCCACCACACCACCAGATTGATGGAAGTCATCGATGCACTTAAGGAGAAACCGGGGGCCAATGCCTATGAAGTAGCCGGGAAGCTGACCTGGTCCCTCCGGGGCAGAAGCTGGGAGGACGCCCCCAAGAAACAGAAGTGGTTTGCGGTTGGGGAGACTCTGGCTCATCTGGAGTACCTGGAGGCTCAGGGAAGGATCCGGAAGGATAAGGAGAATGGGTATTATTTACTTTAACTTTAAAGAATACCTGTCAGAGCCCTCCTGAACATAAACAGATTAAAAGCACCTGCAATTGTCGTTTGTCAGACGACCTTTTGCAGGTGTTTTTCAATTATACTTAACTCAGTATTTGGGAATGAGCCCATTAACTGATAACTTGCTCAGCAGCTGGAGCCCATCAACTGATGATTTGTTCAGCAGCTGAGAAGACAGTCAAAAGTGAAAGTGAGGTAATTATTATGAAGAAAGGTTTTACAGAGATTGTTTTTATTCTTGACAGAAGCGGCTCCATGGCAGGACTGGAGGCAGACACCATCGGCGGCTACAACTCCATGTTGGAGAAACAGAAGAAAGAAGAAGGGGAGGCAGTCATTTCCACCATTCTTTTTGACAGTCAGGTGGAGATTCTCCATAACAGGCAGAGGATTGCCGATGTATCAGCAATCACGGGAAAGCAGTACTTTGTGAGAGGATGTACTGCCCTGCTGGATGCAGTGGGGGGAGCCATCCATCATATCGGTAAGGTTCAGAAGAGCATGCCCAAGGAAGAACGACCGGAGAAGACCCTCTTTATCATCACCACAGATGGTATGGAAAATGCAAGTAAAATGTACACCTACGAGAAAGTGAGGAAGATGGTCGAGAAGAAAAAGGCAAAGAAGAATTGGGAGTTCATCTTCCTGGGGGCCAATATTGATGCCGTAAAGGTCGCCGGCCAGTTTGGGGTGGCGGCTAATCGGGCTGTCAGATACGAGTGTGACGGAGCCGGCACCCAGTTAAACTTTGAGGTGATGTCAAAGATGGTAAGCCGGGCCCGGACCTGCGGCTCAGCGGAGATGATGGGGCAGGTATTTGATGAGGAGGATATGCTGGCCCCGATTCAGAAAGATTATGAGAGCAGGCATAAATGATTTAACTATATAAATCACTAACTGATAAAAGAAACAGAACAAAAAATGACCAATAGGTGTCGACGAGCGCCTTTGCAGCGCAGGGAGAATAACTATCTGCTTTATGGGCAAGTAATTCCCGAGCAGGAACGAAGCTCGAAGACACCTATTGGTCATTTTTTGTTCGTCTGTTAGTGATTTATATAGTTACCTCCTTCACTCCCAGGCCCAGCTCATCTGCGTGCTCCTTCATCCCTTCTATGCAGATCTCTGCCACATCACGTAGTTCCATGCCCAGCAGATCGCAGCCCTGGCGGATCACTTCCCTGTTGCACTTGGCAGCAAACTTTTTATCTTTAAACTTCTTCATAAAGCTCTTGACGCTTAAATCTGTGATTCCTTTTGGCCGCATTCTGGCACAGGCCTGGATGATTCCGGTGAGTTCATCTATGGCAAAGAGACTCTTTTCCATGTTGGTCTCCGGCTTCACATCGGTGCAGATGCCGTATCCATGGCTTAAGATTGCCCTGACATCCTCCTCTGATACGCCGGCTTCCAGCAGAGGCTCTTTTGTATGCGCCAGGTGTTCTTCCGGATATTTCTCATAGTCATAATCATGGAGATATCCGATAGCCTGCCAGTATTCCTCATCCTCCCCAAAATGTCTTGCCATTGCTCCCATGGCATAGCTGACATTCAAAGAATGGATGATCAGGTTATCCTTGGTTACCATATCTTTATTCAGTTCTTTTGCTCTCTCTAATGTTAACATGATATTCCTCGTCTTTCTGTTTGATTTCTGAACAGATAATTGCGAAACTCTGTTCCAACTCAAAAAATGTTCCTGCGTCACATTGCTGCCTCATACAAGCCAATATATTCATATAAATCCCATATGTTATATTGGTTATATTCTACCCGGCATAATCACGCTTGTCAAGAGTCTGCCTCAGGATTACCTATCCGAATACCTTTTTCGATATTCCGTTGGTGCCATTCCCACCCTCCCCTTAAATGTCCGGGAAAAGGACAGCTGGTCTGCAAATCCCAGAGATGAGGCAATCAACTGAACAGGCAGGTCCGTGGTGGATAACATAATCTTTGCCTTGTCTATCTTTAAGCCGGTGAGATATTGCTTGGGCGATATCCCGTATTTTGTGCGGAAGATATGATTCATATAATTGGGGTGGATACCGAAGGATTGTGCAATCTCCTGCATCTGCAGATTTTCGGTATATTTGGAATCAAAGAAGAACTTGATCTCATCCGCCAGGGTCTGACTTTGCCCCACATAGCCTCTGTCTCGGAATTCCTCGCTGAGAAGAGCCGCAGTGCGCATCAGTATTGAGCTGCAAAGATAGTGATTTGGTACGGTGACCTCATCAAGCTCTGCTCCTTCCTTCAGAACATCCCTGTACTTTTCCACATCCAGATCGCGCAGCACATACCGGTCCGGCGTGGAGGCCATGAATTCCCGGGATATGGATACGGCCTGGTTTCCGGTAAATCCAATCCAGGTATAGCTCCATGGGTCTGTCCGGGAAGCTTCGTAGTAAGCAACCTGCTCAGCGGGAATCAGAAATGCTTCTCCTCCTTTAATAGAAAATGTATGATCCCGGATCATCAGCTTTCCCTGGCCCCTGATTACAAAATGGATGAGATGATAGGGGCGAAGGGTCGGTCCATAGCCGTAGCCCGGTCTGCAGTCCTCGTATCCGATATTGATTACTTCCAGATCCTGTATTCTTTTTGTCTGCAAATCGCTCGACGAATCAATGAATTCTACCATAGCTGTATTATACCACGTTTAGAGATACGGTCAAACTAATCCTTATGCATTCCCATTATGGTCAACCTCTTCATGTTGACTGACTTTCAATTTAATAATATTTGAAAATGCCATATTCTCATTTGAAATAGATATAGCCTGCTATATGTCATATTTGTTATCATAGACTTGTCAAAAGAAGTCTACTAATTTCAAAATAGTCAGCAATTACAGCGCATATTCTGGAGACTATATCCTAATTCATGTTTTTGCGGCAAGAGTAATTGCGATGAGAAGGAGATGATTCCTGCCATGAATTACACCCTATATAATGACGGAACATTTGATATTGCATGTTCTTGCCTTGAGTTAAAACAGGCATATCCTGCCATAAACGGCAGACCCCTTCATCCCCTCCAGGTCATTGTGCAGAAGGATCATCTGATTTATCACCTGGATCAGGGGGAGATCCGGCTTCAGTTTACAATCGAAGACAGCCAGATAGCCATCTCCTGTCAGACCAAGGGTCTTTCGGGTGCTCACGATATCTCCATTATTGACCATGCCGAGGTCGTGGGAGCCGACAAAGTATTTATTCAGGGACTGGGCATGGAAGGCCCCTCAGGAATCTATGATCTGACCGGGTCTGGTAAATCGAATCATAAGTTACCCGCCGGAAATAGTTTTCATGATAAACCGTCTGCTGTCATCCCGGATTCCTACGGGATAACCGGATTAGTCGGTAAGTTGACCAGTGGGGCTGTCGGTAATTCCACAAATGAAATCAATGGTGACAGTGTGAATTCACTTAATCACAGATTTGCTGAAAGAGACTGCTGCCTGGTAGCCTATACCATGGACCAGAGCAGATTTTCCAGCTGCTTTCGCACGGAGAACGCTTCATCCCTATTTCGGGATATGATTACATTTACTTCTTCCATCAACATGGAGGGAACGACCAAAGAGGCAGAATCTCTTCCAACTCTCTATATCAGGGAAGGAGAAGATCTGGCCCGGGAGCTCAGCTCCTCTGCGAGAATTATAGCAGACCATATGCATACCCGCAGGGTTATGCCTCCTGCCTTTCACTGGTGCAGCTGGTATTACCTCTATCAAAACCTGGATCAAAC
Organism: Eubacterium sp.; assembly: GCA_017459345.1. Classification (GTDB taxonomy): domain Bacteria; phylum Bacillota; class Clostridia; order Lachnospirales; family Lachnospiraceae; genus Anaerobutyricum. The sequence continues at coordinate 3,208 of JAFUDC010000130.1, read as the reverse complement.
AACGTTAAAGGAATATGTGGATGGGTTCCGAAGGGAACCGGATATCCCCTTTTCCTATATACAGATCGATGCCGGTTACTGTCCCAGTCTTGGAGACTGGCTTCTGCCCAACCATCGATTTCCAAAGACTTTGAAGGAAGCCGCCGAAACTATAATTGATGCCGGCTATAAGGCTGGTGTCTGGATCGGCCCCTTCATGGTAGGAGACCAGTCTGATCTCTATCACGACCATCCGGACTGGATTCTCAAAGACCTGGACGGCCGTCCCCTGACCATGATCCGCAGCTATACGGAGCCCAAGGTCTGGGGCAACAGGGACAGCAATTATTATATCCTGGATGCCAGTCATCCGGGAGCGCTGAAGTATCTGAAAACGGTGTTTGAAACCTTCCGGTCCTGGGGATTTACCTATTTTAAGACTGATTTTATGATGTGGAACTGCCAGGATTCCTCAAAGGTCAGACGTTACGACCCATCACTTACCTCGGTGGAAATCTTAAGAAATGTCTTAAGTGTCATCCGGGGAGCCATTGGCGAGGACAGCTACCTCCTCGGCTGTATCGCCCCCTTCATGCCATGCATCGGGTATGTTGACGGAATGCGGATTGCCGGTGATGTGGGCGCTCAGTGGGAGGATACCTTTGGACCGGTCAATCTCCTCAGAGAACTTCCGGCGGATAATTATTTCCAGAATATTTTCTGGCAGAATGACCCGGATTCCGTTCTCCTGCGGGACTTTGATACCATGCTGACGCCGGAGGAAACCCGGAGCCTTGCTCTGCTCCAGGCTGTATCCGGCGGCATCATAACTACCTCCGATCCGGTACATCTATTAAGTGATGACAGAAAAGAGCTTCTGCGGTTTATCCGGCCGGATCAGGCAGTGAAGCCGGACCTGCCCTTCTATGGCAGTGACAGAGATGAACTGATCATGGTTCATCAGCTGGCCCAGGGAAATCTGCTCTACATCCTGAATCCTACAGAAGGCCCAGTTACTTCAATTGTGAAGCTGGATGAGCTGTTTGGGGACGAGGGATGGTATCAGTATTCCTACCAGTGGGACGACACACTCTCAGACACAGCAAAGCAGGAAAAATTCTGTTCTGCTTCATCTTGCCAGGAGAAGCTGCCACCTGAAGCATCCACGAAGAGCGACCTGCTCTTGCAGCAGATTGCTCCCCATGATTCGGCTCTGGTTTTTATCACCAGAGAACCTCTGTCTGAAAAACCGAAAAATCTATGGAGATGGTAAATCAGATATTAAGGACTATGGATCCAAATAGATAAATGTATTGCATATATCTGGCTGAAAAATGATTCAGGATGATATAGCCTTGCAGAAATCTATTGAAAAATAAACACACTATAAGGAGGAAAGAAACATGAGAAAAAGAATCGCAGCACTGACATTATCTCTGGCCATGATCGCAGGTCTGACTGCCTGCGGAGGCGGCGGAAGCGCATCAGGAAGTGATGGGAAGGTATCCTTTACTATCTTTAACTCCAAGACAGAGATTCAGGAGTATCTTGAAGAAGCCGCTGCCAAATACGGTGAGGAAAATGATGTGAATATCGAGGTTTACTATTCCAACGATACCGTATCCGCCCACCTGGCAACCAAGTATGCAGCCAACGACCCCTACACATTGAACATGGTAGATGCAAAAGATGTCTTCTCTTTAGGACCCCAGTATGGTCTTGACTTAAGCGACCAGGAATGGGTAAGCGACACAGATTATGCCATCTCCGTTGACGACAAGGTTTACGGCTTCCCGGTATGTGTGGAAGCAAGAGGTATCCTTTACAATGCGGACTCCATCAAGAATACTCTGGGAAGTGATTTCGACCCGGCTTCTATCACCAATCTTGATGAATTTAAGGCCTTCTGTGACCAGCTTGTGGCTGCAGGCATGGAATCTCCCACCGCAATCTTAAAACCAGACTGGTCTCTGGCTGCCCATTACCTCAATCAGGTATATGAAGAGCGCGAAGATCCGGAAGCCTTTGTACAGGACCTCTACGCAGGCAAGGTTGACCTCATGCAGGATGCCAAGTTCAACGCCCTGATGGATACCTTTGACACATTGAAAGAGTACAATATGTACAAGTCCGGCCCGATCTCCGTTGAGGATGAGCAGGTTCATCAGGCTCTCTCCGAGGGTCAGGATGCCTTCCAGTTCGGCGGATGCTGGGAATGGAACGACATCGTAGACTTTGACTACACCGGCAACATTGGAATCATGCCTGTTCCCCAGAACCTTCAGGATGACTATTCCGACTGCATCGTAGGCGGAGGCTCCAAGTTCTTCTACATCGACAACAGTGAAAACACTACCCCTGAGCAGCAGGAAGCAGCCAAGGGATTCCTGAACTGGATTGTAAATTCTGACGAAGGAAAGACCCTGATCTCTGATACCTGTGCCATGGTTTCTCCATTCAAGAGCAATACCGTTCCCTGTGCCAACGACATCGGCGCTATTGTGAAGGAATATGTTGATGCCGGCAAGATGGTTTCAAACTACAACTATGACCCGGATGACCACTACTCTGTTCTCGGTGCAAGCATGCAGAAATATCTGGCAGACCAGATTGACCGTGCAGGCCTTGCAAAAGAGATTCAGGATTACTGGGCAAATGTAACTCCTGTGGAGCACTAAGAAACTAACTATTTAACGTAGCAACGAGCCAGGCAGGCTGGACGATAGAGCAGGAAGAACAGCCGTGCTTGCATGAGCTGGGACGCATGCTCTATCGCCCAAGGCTATCGGGCGACTGCCCGATAGCGAGCAGCCTCTGGCTGCGAGCCTGCCCGGGGAGTTGCAAGGCGGCATGCTTGCATGTAAGACTGCTCAGACATTGCGTACGACAAACAGTATCGAGCGGAGCAGTGAGCTGCGGAGCGAGATACTGTGGCGGATTGCGGGAGCTGCCTTAAGCAGCGAAGCAATCCGTGGGACTTATTCACGCGATTAACTATTTCAATATCTCCTGGCAGCCTAAACCTGAAGATCGTGCCAAAGTGACAGCCCGTAGGGCTGACGTAAATTCAATTCAAGCAGCCGAAATGGAGAAGAATAGCTGAGGTAACAGCGCGGGAAGCGTATGAAGCTGATAGAAAGGGAATTCCAGGGGTTCTATCTGCTTCAATCGCTTCCCGTTAGCTCTTCATGGCAGATAGAATTGAAGGATTCTCTTTTTTTATCAGCTT
>JAFUDC010000129.1 GCA_017459345.1 Eubacterium sp. | reverse complement strand
TTGAACTTGCATCAGCCCTGCGGGCTGTTACTTTGGCACGATCTTCAGGTTTCGGCTGCCTGAAGGCTTCGAAAAAGTTAATCACGTGAATAAGTCCTACGGATTGCTTCGCTGCTAAAGCAGCTCCCGCAATCCGCCACAATATCTCGCTCCGCAGCTCACTGCTCCGCTCGATACTGTTTGTCGCACCATATGCCAGGACAGCTTTACATGCAAGCATGACAGCTTGTCCTGTCGCATGGTGCTGGACTTATTCACTTAAATAGTTAGTCCCTCATCCTCTTTCTGTAGACAACCAGTCCAACTCCAATCACAAGAAGCAGAAGGGCAGCAATGCTTGCGCAGACCAGAAGCGGGTTATGATAGAACTGTACCCAGCGGTTGGATGTAATAAGGCTGCCGCCGGGATTTCCATCCGGCAATACTAAAGCTTCATTCCCTGCCCAGTCTGTCATCGTTAAAGATACCTTCTGAATACTGTGCTTCCCTTCCAGCACCTCCTCCACACTATAGCCGGACTCAAAATCGGAAGCGTCATATTTCTTTTTTGCCTTTCTGTCCACATAAAGCACTGCCTCCTTTAAAGCATAATTATCATCTGCCCGGACATAGATCTTATGCCGATCTTCCAAATAGCGTTTTTCTTCCAGGCCGGAGATACTGCCGGCAGGAGGTGTCCTGTCTATCACAAAATCAATATGCTTGTCCCTGGTGAGGCTGGTCATCTGATTGTCCGCCTGATCAAGGGAAGACAGAATTACCGAATACTGACCTTCTTCCGTGAAGTTTGAGGCATAGATTTCATAGAAGTATTCTTTCCATTTTACTTTGTTTTGTCTCTCGGTAACCCTGTAATCTTTACCCTCTTTTAAGATAATTGTCTCCTGGTATTCATTCCGGAGATGAACCTCTTTTTCTTTCAGTCCGCTGACGTTAATTTCCGTCACCTCGATGGGTATGGGCTCCTTAAGATAAGGGTGACCGCTGCCAAGAAGTGTATCCACAGCAGGTCCGAATACATAATTTGACCCATATCTGTTCACGGAGAATACTACCCTGGAAGAATCATTTACATTGCCTGCTTTATCCCTCACTGAGACCTCCAGGGTGTAGATATCGTCAATCTTTTCTGCATGCTGAAAATCCTCCCATCGAATTCTTTTTCCGTTATGTATCAATTCCGGCTCTGACATGAGGTAACTGACCGGCCCTTTCTTTGCGCGGGTAAGCTGTACAGATACGGATTGCTCATCCAGATTGGTATCCGAATATTCTACCACTGGCATCACCTTATCGTTATAAGCAGATCCATCTTCAACACCAAGGATGTGAACCTCAGGTCTAGTCAGATCGATAATAAAATGTTCCGTCTCAATCTTTGCGGCGGGATTCCCGGCCAGGTCCGTGTAAGTAAAGCCCAGACCGAACTCTCCGTCAAAATTATAATTGACTTTGGCGGTATGAATGTCCCCCCGGGAGGTCCAGCCGGAAGGAGCAGGCCCGGCGATATCCTTTCCCTCATACCTGCTGGTCATCAGATAATTCACATCCTCCCCGCGAAAATTGTGCTCCTGCACATGAAGAGTGGCCGTCCTGGACCTGTTATAGAATCCAGCTGACTTATTGATTTTGCCAGGTTCAGTTGACTTATTCGGATAACCAGAACCATCCGGCTGATTACTATGATCAAAACTATCCGCATGATTATAATACTCAGAATTTCCAGGGAGATTACTGTAACCAGTATTTCCCAAAGAATAATCATAATCAAATGTAATAAAGATTACAGGTGCTGTTTTATCTATGGTAAATGCCTCCTGTGGAGGGCAGTCGGCCTTATTGCCGGCCAGGTCCGTGATAGAAAAGTCCAGCAGATAATCATCACCGTCACTGGGAAATGCTACCCTGCAGGTGTGGATATCTCCGTCATGCTTCCAGCTGCCGATCTCCACCCCGGACATGGGGCTGATCTTCCAGGTCACCCTCTTCTCATCAAAGTTCCTCTCCGTCACAGTGATGGCTGCCGTCCGGCTATCCCTGTAATACTTTCCATTCATGGGCTCCACATTACTTGACCAGGTTATCTGAATGACCGGCGCCTTATCGTCAATCACTATATCTTCCCGGAGGGTGGTGCTATGTCCCACATGATCAGTGAACTCAGCCTGCAGCCTGGTCGGTGATTCCGGGGAAGAGTAGTTGACACTGCCTGCTGCAATCTCAGGGTGGAACTTTACCTGATAAGTAATATCCCTTCCGGACGGTCCCTTCTTATCCTCGGACCCAACCTCTGCTCCATAATCATGGGAGGCAGAGATTACATTGCCCGCCTGATAGCTGTAGCTTCGAATCCCGGAATGGGTATCCTCCATGCTGATATTCGCCCGCACTGCTTTGTTAAAGTATTTAATCCCTCCGGAGACATTGCTAGGTTTACTGTCAAATGTTACCCCGATTCTGGAGTGGGTCTTATGATAGCTCTCCGATTCGGTGACTATCCCCCTTGGCTCCTCCCGGGCGCCGGCATTCTGAGCAAAATCTATAGCCCTCAAATAGATGCGGTCCTTAGCATTTCCCGGTATGGTGATCCAGCGGGTTCTGCTTCCGTCAGGACTGTTGAAGTCCCAATCCCCCTGATTGGATGTTCCATCTTCGTGAATTATGGTATATTTAATTCTGCAAATACCGGAGACCTTGTCATGGGCCTGCACCTTCACACGAATCTGTCCCCTATGAAAATACCCATAGAGACGATAATCAAAGAAGTCAGCCGGAAGGCTTCCGGTCTCTCCCTTAAGAACGGAGACATCCGAAGACTTTGTATTCTCACGATCCTGCAGAAGGATATAGGGGGAAGTGTGGTCAATGGTCACCTGATCTGTAACCTGCCTGGCCTGGTTGCCGGCCAGATCGAGAGCCCTTGTCCTGATGTCATAGTTATTTTCATCTGAAAACTCAACTGTTCCGGTATACTGCTTTCGCCCCTTGATATATCTGCCATGATCCCATGTTACCCCGGCCATCCAAGAGGGCTTCAGACTTTCTTCCTTAATATCTTCTGTTTCCTCATCGTAATCCCAGGCATCATAAACCATGGAACTTGCCGGATTCCCGGCCTCCTCAAAATCATCTATATCGAAATTCTCATCCGTCACTGTCAAGGTCATGACCAGAACTTTCTGATAATAATCCCTCTTATTCCAGGAATAAACCGGCTGGCGGTTAAAGGTGGTCTCGATGACCGGAGCAATATGGTCGATGGTAATCACCGGACTGTAATAAGTTTTTCTGCCTTCTCTATCAATTAGTACATGTGCCTCATTACGGCTATCTGAGCCCTTTTGTTCATAGACATCATTCCGGCTGTCTTCACTGCTCTTTTCATTCATGTCCTGTGAATTGTCTCTGATTCTCTCCTCAATATCCGACAGCTGATTCCCACTGAAATCTGTGTAGGATATGGTAAAATAGCTATGGCTGTCAGAGGCAGGAAGGGTATCTATCAGATACATCCAGCTGCCATCTTTATCCCCTGCTTCGAAAGATTCTTTCCGCCCCTCAGACTTCCGGTACTCCTCCTTCTCATCTGTCTCCCGGCTATAAATGTACATTTCCAGATCGGGGTCGCTGAACACGGGCCGGTAATTCAGCTCGGTAAGCTCTATAGAAACCTCCGGATGTTCCTGGAAGAAAAGCTCATTGTTGTTTTCCTGCAGACGTTTGGAGTTCGTCACCCTGCCTTTCGGCTCCGGATAGGTAATCTTCATCGTCGGGGCAGTCCGGTCGACAACGATCCTGGCAATTCCGAGGATCCTGGCATCCTCCTCGTCAACAATCAGGGCATTGCCAGCCCGGTCTTTTATCTCGCCAAGCCCAAGAGCGAAGGTTCCCTCCTTCTTCCAGTTGTCAATCTGCAGCCGGCTGATACATTCTGTCAGACTGCCGCCACGGCTTTCTATCTGAAGAGGGAGTTCCTGTCCATCTGCTATCCGGCTTGAAGTCACATTTGTTTCATCTGTATCAGAATGATCACTATGCCCAGACGCTTTCTCAGCATTCGCATTCCCTGAAATCAATGAAAAGGAGGACTCATCAGGATAAGCATCCTCTATGGCAAATGACACCTGAGCCTGAGCCTTGGTCTTATTATTCAGGTATATATAATCCAGCCCTTCGTTAATAATCTCTTTATTGTCCCCGGCACTAATCTTTAGATTCCTGAGTCGGGGCGGTGTCATATCTACGATAACAGGCCTTCCCCTATATCCGCTGCTATAATCCACATTAATCCTGGAATTCGGGAAAACCTCTGTGACAAGGGGCACACGACCGTTCTTTGCCCGATAACTGATCTCACAGAGATATGTACCTTCCTCAGAAAATGTATACTCTGCCTGATAAGATGTCTCTGTAACCCTTTCAGCAGATTGGGCTGCCTTGCAATTTCCCGACTGAACCTTAATTCCATCTTCAAGTTGAATCTCAGATTCCGAATCTTTCTGTGTATCTGACAAGTCAGCTCCATGATTGTCTGACGGAGTTTTTATACTACAGTCCCAATGAATTCTCTCATACTCATTTTCCAGAAAACCCCCCGGAAAGCCAAGCTCATCTTTAAACTCGAAGACAGTGGTATTATGATCCTGATTATAGTAGATGGAACCATCTCCTGCATTTGCAGACGGCAGATTTGTCTGAATTGAACCATCACCTGTATCTGCAGACAGCTGATTTGACTGATCTGATTGACTATTACTGCCATATGGGGCATTGGCATAGCTTACGATAAGAGAGGGCCGGGCATTGGAGATCCGGATGACAACCGGCTCATGTTCTGTCTCACTGATCACCAGTTTTTCTGTAACAAGCTGCCCCTCTTCATCCTCAACACTTGCGGTAAATGTCCAGCTTCCTTCTCGGTCAAAATCAACATGACATGTCCCATCCTGATCCCGGTCACATTCCACAGTGATTCCTCCGGGATTGGCGACAATCTCCACCTTCTTAATCTGATCACCCGTAAGACGAAAAGACAGGCCGACATGAGCTCTGCCTTTTGAAGAGTCATACCTGGCATACCAGAGTGACCCCTCTTTTGTGCAGATATCTTCATCTTCTACAGAAAAATCAGATATAGACGGCAGCTCCGGACGCTCTTCATTATTTCCATCCTGATCATTCTCCATGGAATCAGGATTGCCAGTCATGTCCTCTTCTGCAGACTCTCCGGTGCCGGAATTATCCTTTTCTTTTCCGTTTTCAGACTCCTTACTATTCTTTTTTATTACATCTTCTGGTGTTTCCTCATTTATTCTCTTTAAAGTCTCTTCTGAGGCCTGACTCTTATTATCTTCTTTTATTAAATCTGCTGCATCCTTCTCAGTCTTTTTTTCGTAATCGTCCTTTTCTGACTCTCCATTACTCTCTTTGGTCTTATCTTTGCTTAGCTCGCCACTACCTTCTTTTTCCTTATCTCCCGACTGTTCCCTATTACTCTCTTCTTCTTTATCTTCAGCCTGTTCCTTACTATCCTCTTTGGCCTTATCTCTAGTCTGTTCCCCTTTATCCTCTTTGGTTTTACCTTCAATCTGCTCTTTCTCCTCTTTTAAAGAATCTTCAGATGCTGATTCTTTCTTCTCTTCTTTCTTTACCAATAAGACTCTCTCAGAAATCCTTTCTGATAATGATCCAACTGTATGGTTCACTTTTTTATCCTGCGTTTTTAAACCCTCTGACTGCTCTTTATCTGAAGAACCGGCATAAGCCGTCAGTATCTCTGCATGATTCACATTAGTATTGACAAGTAATACTAAAACAAGAATCAATGCCATCTTTCGTTTAAAGCGTAGGATTCTCTTCATTCATTATTCCTTTCTAGGTAATTCTTTCTGATGATGATATTTCTTTACAAAACGTTTCTCGGATCTCCCGGAGAGATATTCCATGGTTTCCCAGATTCTCATAGTGATGAATAAACTGATATCGACTGCCAGAAATAACAAAAACAGTATCAGACATATCACAGATATCAGCTGGAATGTATGTATCTGGGATGTCAGCTGCAATTCATTCATAATAACCTCCATTCCGTTATCTTTGTACACGGTGCAATTAATCATGAACAGTCTCTTTTGCCAACCTGTCCATATACCGGCTGACTGCCGCAATACTGGCCCTGGCGTCTCTGACATTTCTTTTTAAAGATAAGACGCTTTCCGGATCTTCCCGGCTTAGGCCATTGATTCTTAGCTGTATCCTGTCAAGTTCTCCGGTAAGCTGCTGCTCGCTGATCACATTGCCCAATGATGCCGCATTCCTGCCTATCTGGATGGCGATCTCATTATACAAGGTAATGGCCGCCTGGCTGGGTCCCAGATCCTCCGGATTATAATTATTAAGCTCTACAAGGTCATTGAAAAGCTGCTGGTAATTTGAAGAATTATTATCTGTTTTTTCTCCGCTTTTATCTGTAGTCCCCAGTGACATATAATAAGTACCGATACGGGCATAGACCCTGGCTCTGGCCCTCTTCTTTAAGTCAATGCCCGAGTCTTCCAGTTCTTTAAACCAGGTTCTCGCGATATCCTTTCCCCGGCTCCCTTTATAATAGAAGAAATAGGCCAGCCCCATCTGGTAGGAGAATTCTTCATAGTCTCTTCTGTGCTTCTTCATTGAGCTGATATACTGGACTCCCTGCCAGGGGGTATACAGGATGGATTCAATGGCAGTTTTCTCTTCCTCGGAAAATGTATTATCCGCCGTGATCCAGTCCAGCATTCGCCGGGCGGCTTCCGGATTGCTTCTGTCCAGGGAAACTGCCGACCGGATGACATCCTTAAGCTCCTCCACCTGACCAGCCTGGTCAGCCTTGAGAAGAATCTCCTGATAATTCCGGGCTTTCAGGCTTCCTGCATGGACACCGGCTGTGATGGCAATCAGGCCGGTTAACACTGTCATAAACACAGCCGCGGCAAAGAGCTTAAGCCTGCCAACCAATCCTCTCTTATAGTTACTATCCAGTTTTTCGTAATTATCCAGAGCAAACAACAGCTCTTTACAATTCTGATACCGATCCTCAGGGTTGGCTTTGGTACATTTGCTAATAATCTGTTCAAGACCGGCTGAAAGACCGGCATCCCACTGGCGCAGGGGAACCATCTCATAGGGAGGCCGAGAGGGATCATGCCCTGTAAGAAGATGATATAAGGTAGCCCCCAGGCAGTAAATATCGGTCCTGGCATCCGTCTGCCCCCGGCCGCCGTACTGCTCCGGCGCAGCATAACCTCTGGTGCCAAGGCGTACCGTATCCTCCAGATGGGATGGGTCATACTCTCTGGCCGTACCAAAATCAATCACTGTAATATTGCCATCAGGCCTGAGCATGACATTTGCCGGCTTCATATCGCGATAAATGACAGGCGGTTCCCTGCTATGCAGATAATAAAGAACCTCACAGATCTGCTTTGCCCACCTGATCACATCCCCCTGGGACTGCACCCCCTGCTCCTGCAGAACCACGTTCAGAGGCCGGCCCTCGATATAATCCATCACAATCAGAAATGTATCATCACAATCAATCACATCTACAATTGCAGGGAGATACGGATGCCTTAGCTGCTTAAGAATCTCCATCTCAACAATCAGATTCTGTCTCACTACATCATAGTCATATCTTCCATCTTTCCTGACCTCCTTGATGGCCCACTGCTTATTGGCCCGCTCATTCAAGGCCAGGTAAACCATACTCATCCCGCCCTTACCCACAAGATGAAGGATCTTATATTTTCCATCTACTACTGAGCCAATCTCCAGCATATGGGGTCCTCCTGTTAATCATATATTTCTGAGCCAATCCCCAGCAATTTGTCTAACCCATTTTCAATTATTAGAGATTCAAAATCGTTTTCATAATATTATCTCATAAAGACATCGAGTAAACATTCAATCTCATTCATATCAATTCCCTGATTCGGCTTCTCGTAGGTGAACAACACATCATAATATGGATATAATCCATTATTGATATATTTTTCCAATTTCCACAAATAACTCTTAAGATATCCTGAATCAGACAGCAGACCTATATGTTCATGGTATTTCAATTTGCCGGTTGAAGGGCAATAGGCGGTAAAATCAGGATGAATTATTGTTCCATCAGCTAATTGGACCGGTGCCTCATAAGTGAAGGTTATTCCCTTTTTTGTATAGAGATTAGCTATGAGAGCCTCTATTCTTGACCTTACCAAAAGTCCATTCTCTGTTTTGTAGATTTTGTTATCGCTGTGAAAAGTCGTATCACCGAGATTAATAACAAAGCCTAAATCTCTGATCAGATCTTCCGGGACATTCTGGTATGTCCTTTTAAATCTGTTCTGAAGATATGAAGGATCATAGTTCCTATAGCCTGCCAAAAGTGCTTCCATTAATTGTAGATTCTGTTCCAGAATAGTAATCATCTTTTCCAGAAGATGCCTCTTCTTTAATTTCTGGACAAGTTTATTCTCATCAGTTCCCAGATATAAAAGTTCTTTGTTCAAATATTTTTTATAATATAGTTTTCCATTACGGGAGTAACTGCTCAGACTCCCCTTTGGTAAAGATCTCAAATAACTCTTACATCTCTTAAGCATGATCCTCTCAGCATCTATATTCTTCTTTAAAATAATGGTATTCAACGCGCACCTCCATACATAAATAGTTAATATTAGCATAATATGTTATAACATATTTTCCCATATTTGTAAATATTAATTTGTCGTATCTTTAAGAGTACTCTGCTGGTACTCTCAGGTATCAGTATTTGTTTTTTAAATGGAAAGATGGCTTCGGAAAAACATGTTATGCGGAAATAACTAATTTTTATAATCTTTTTTCCGCAAATATTGGGTAGAAATGAAGAGTGTAAATAATTCTACCTTCACTATTTTTAGAGATTAATGAATTATATGGAAAGTACTCGGATTGATGTGGATAGGAATCAACGAATTAGATCATAGTACCCATTATTGTAGGAAATAATCATCAAAATTCAAAAAAGTTACTTCATTTATGTATTCATAAATATATCGATGTGAGAGTTCAGGCATAATCTCCATAATAATCTTATTATAGTTCAGTCAAAATCATCTTACAGAGAAATACAGGGGGCAGAATCGGCCGTCAGGCCGATTCTGCCCCCTGGTACCTATTAATATATCATAATTCCTCTTCTGCCTCCTTAGGCAGACGTCCATAAATCCGGGCTAACTGGCGAATACTGTGAGCCAGCTCGACAGACAGGAAATTGGGCAGGAGACGCCACTGCCAGTTTCCACCCTGGGTTCCGGGCTCGTTGATTCTGGCCTCCCGGCCTTTCACCAGGTAATCCTGGAGCGGTACGATGCAAAGTTCAGCACTTGACCGGTAGGCCTCCCGGATGAAGTCCCAGACGAAGCCGCCGTAGTCAGAGTTTTCCGAATGGATAAACTGGCGGGCAAAGTCGCGGTCATGCTCATTCAGGTTCTCTATCCAGTCCCTGGTGGTGGTGTTATCGTGGGTTCCTGTGTATACCACGCAGTTCTTATCGTGGTTATAGGTCAGGTAGTAAGAGCTCTCGCTCCAGTCAAACGCATACTGGAGAACCTTCATGCCGGGGAAGCCGGCATCCTTCATCAGCTTCTCATTGCTCTCGGTGATGGTACCCAGGTCCTCAGCGATGATGCGCACATCAGAAAGCTCCTTCTTCAGTGTCTTGAAAAAATGCATACCCGGTCCCTTGTGACTGGTTCCCTTCTCGGCGGTCTCATCGCCGTAAGGTATGGCATAATACTCGTCAAATCCATGGAAATGGTCGATACGAATCACATCGAACATCTCATAATTCCGCTCGATTCTCTGAATCCACCAGCTGTATTTATCCTTCTTCTGGTATGCCCAGTCGTAAACCGGATTGCCCCAGAGCTGGCCTGTCTTGCTGAAAGCATCCGGCGGGCAGCCTGCCACAGCCTTGGGAAGCAGTTCCTTATCAAACTGGAAAACCTCCGGGTGGGACCAGCTGTCAGCGCTGTCCATAGCCACATAGAAGGGTATATCACCGATAATCTCAAGGCCCTTCCCGGCCGCATAGGCATGCAGAGCCTTCCACTGCTCGTAGAACTCAAACTGCATAAAATAATTGAAGCCGATCACATCCGCATAGTCTTTGCGAACCTGTTCCAGAGCCTTCTCATCCCGCTGCCGGTCGGCATCCTCCCAGTCTAGCCAGCTGGCACCCTGGTACTTCTCCTTCAAAGCCTTATAAAGAGCATAATCCTCCAGCCAGAAGGCCTCCTTCTCAAGGAAATCCTTATACTCCTTATCCTGGTCCAGTTTCTTCTCCTTAAAACGTATATAAGCCTTCTCAAGGATGGAATAGCGGTTATTGTAGAGGGCACCGTAATCCACCCGCTCCACATCCTGTCCGAAATCACAGGCATTACACTCATCCCAGGTTAAGAGCCCGTCCTGAATCAAAGTCTCAAGACAGATAAAATAGGGATTCCCTGCAAAAGCAGATAAGGGCTGATAGGGTGAGTCACCGAATCCGGTGGGACCCAGAGGCAGTATCTGCCAATAGCTCTGCCCTGATTCCTTCAGAAAATCAACAAAATCATAGGCTTCCTTTGAAAAACAGCCAATGCCGTACTTCGATGCCAGGGAAATGATCGGGAATAGAATTCCGCTTTTTCTCATGCTACAAATCCTCCAATCAAAAATCTTGCAGTATTCTATCACATATCCTGCAAAAAATCAAATTGGGCTGCTATCCGCAAACCTGCCGCCAAAAGCCTCTGCCGTCAGCCAGAAGCTTGTTGACATCCGACCTATCCAGAGGCCTGCCGCAAACCTGCCCACAGGCCTGCCAATAAAATCAATGCTCCGCCAAGCAGGTACCAGAGCCCATATCCATTGCCGCCGCTGGCGGGAAGCTCCATGCCGGCTGTGTTAGAAATGAGCAGAGTGTAGATATTGCCGGCAGAATCGTAGGAAAGTCCGCTTCCGTTACCCTTGCTGGAAAGGCTGGTTCCTTCATCGTAAGTGACACCGGTATCCGAGATGATAATCTCCACAGGCTCTTCCTTAAGCTCATAGCCCTTGGGAGCCCTGGTCTCCTTCAGCAGATAGGTCCCGGGGGACAGTTCAAATACATCAGAATTGGTCTTGTCCCTGAGCATGCCATCCTGTCCGGATGTCAGACCGCTGAATAGAAGCATCTCTCCGGATCCGCTTTCCACCATATACAGGTCGAACTCTGCCCCTGCCAGGGCTGAACCCCGCACATCGGCGGTATCCACCTTCTTAAAGCTTACTTTTTTAAGTCTGGTATTCGGAATCGTGATCAGGTAGGATATGCTTCCGCTCTCCTGGTCTGTGACAGAGTCAAGCCAGGCCGGATGGCCGGACTCTTCCATCTCAACTGTCCCATCCTCACCTATGGTAAAGGACAGGTCACCCTCCAGCAGGGCATAGCCATCTGCGGTCCTGGTCTGGGTCAGATAATAGCTGCCTGGTCCAAGGCTCATGACCACCTCAGTAAGGATACCGTTATCATCAGTAACCAGGTCCTCATAGCCGGACATGGGCAGATAATCCTTCCTTAAAGTTCCGTCTGTCTGCTTCACCTGCCTGTAAAGGGCAAAATGGAAACGGGGCAGGGGCTTTAAACTGGCGGCGTCTACATTTACCACCTGGAGGGCGGATGGACGGTTCCTGATCCGGATGGCTGCCATCTCTGACTCCGTGGCCGGGGTAAATGTATAGTATGCCTCATCTACTCCTCCGATGCTTATGGTCTCATCTTCCGCTATAGTGATGGTCATGGCATCCGGCAGGGCAATGTATCCCTTAGGAGCCACTGTCTCCCTGAGGGTGTAAGCGCCACTGTTTAAGTAGGCGATGGTGACCAGACCATCAGCCCCTGAGCTATAGGAGGCAGCGCCGACATTGGCACCGGACTCATCGGTCAGGGTAAATCCGGCACCGGAAAGGGGATTCTTTCCGCTCCAGTCTTCTTTGTAGATGCGGATTCCCGGGCGGGAATTGGTCACCGTATCCGTGCGGATATTTTCGTTCTTACCGGTGGACTGACCTATCTCATAGCTGACCTTATAAGTATAGCCTGTCTGATAGCTGCCGCCGGCGGGGGTCCCGCCAAGAGTGAGTGTTTCCCCTTCTTCCAGTGAATTTATAGCTTCTGCCCCTGATTCCTCTATACCAGATCCAGAATCTACAGCCTCTTTTCCCACTCCTTCTCCTGAACTCAGGCTTGATGTCTCGTCAGATTCATTCGAAGACTCATCTCTTGCCGTCTGGTCCTGAATTAGGGAATCCTCTCTTACCGTCACCTCACGAATGGAGAAGTCATTAAAGCTGTATGCCTTTCCCTCATAGGTCAGATCATCGAAGAAGTAATAGATTTCCCTCTCAGAGGCTGTCAGTTTGCGAACTGAGCCCGGATACAGTACCAGGTCAGAGCCTGTATTAAGATAAACAGCAAAATATATGTCATCATGACTTTGCATGAAGTCCTTGTCGGTCCAGACCTTTCTCACAGTCAGGCCCCATCCCTTCTGGTTGCGGATCTCAAGCCGGGGATCCTCATCTACCTGCATGGTGCCGTGAATTGGCTGGGTCTGAGCCAGGGATGGTTCTATGTCTGTCCGTGAGTAGCCATCCCCTTCCCTGCGGGTATAACCCTTGGGAATCTCCCCGTCTCTCTCCTCCACCTTCCAGCGGGTTCCCACGATCAGATCCCGGATCTCTGCCGTATAGCCGGCAGGAATCTTGGAGATTGACCCGTTTAAGGAGGTCTTGAAGATGACCGTCTCCTTCTGGGCTTTGGTCCAGGCATTCTTATCAAAATAGCTGACCAGGTCGGCGTAGGTCTTTACCCCAAGGGAGACAAATCTCTGCTCATCCGCATCCCATCTGCAGTAATTGCCCTTGGCATCCTTCACATAGTAGGAGTAGAGATTGGCCAGAGGCAGAGCGTCCTCTGAAGTATTTTCATTGCCCAGATAGAGGCGGAAGTTAAAGAGGGTTTCATTTTTCCCGGCCTCATCCTTGTCATCATAGCTCAGCTGGGTCTTGCCGTCGGTGTCATAGAGCCGCTTTGTCACAGACAGGGTCCGCATGGCCCCCTCGCTGACATGGTTGACAAAATCCACCTCGGACCGGTTTTCCAGTGAATCAACAGATGTCCTATAGTCCATTCGTCCTGCACTGCCTGCCTTCTCTCCGGCAAGCTCCTCCCCGTTGGCATAGACATGGTCATACACAGACGGGTTCACGTTGCACTCCACCACATAATAGTTCTGGTCAAGCGCATCTGCAGGCAGGGTAACCTCGGCAGACTGGCCTGGCTTCAGGAAGAAGACATCACGATATATGATATTTTCCGCCGGAAGAGCGTCTGCTCCGGATTCAGTCCCGTCAACAGAAGCGGAGGCTGGCTTATACTCACTCTCATACCTCACCAGAGTACTGCTTCCTTCATATTTTACCAGGCTCCTGTCGCTGATGGTCTTCCACTGGCTGTCCGCCTTGGACTGGTACCAGATCTGGTAGGGGAACTCAATCAGGTCGTTAGCCTCGTGGTCTGTGCCGGACAGCTTCTTGCTTAAGATAAAGCTTCCCGGCCGGACCGCTGCCAGGTTGAAGCGCATATGGAGGTTGGAAGCGCCGGCTCCACGCTCCATGTAGAACATCTTCATGGTGTGGCTGCTATAATCATTAAATGTATAATTTCCCTCGGCATTCTTTGAGAAAATGTCGGCAAGCCTTGCATTTGCCTGGCTTTCGGAAAGACCTCTTGCCAGATAGTTCTGCCTGAATACCTCATAGAGGGTGGATTTCTTTCCGTTGGTATCCACCTGGCCGGTACGGAAGTTGACTGACCCGGTCATGGCTGACCGGACTCCGCCCAAGTCAAGCACCAGCTCATCATCCACGTAGAGCCAGAAGTCGTCATCCCCCGAGAATTCAAAGATAATGTCATGGCCCCAGGCGTCCAGGCCGCTGGCGGTCTGGGTGAAGGAGGCTGACATCTCCATGCCGAAGAAATAGTCTGTCTGATTCTCTCCCTTTTCCGGAATCAGATAGAGGGCTTCCCCCTTCCTGGGATCGGTATCCGGCAGCTCCTTTGCCAGAACATCCGTCTGGTTGGTGATGGGATTGCCCTGGCTATCCCTGGCATATCTGCCCTCGGAGATAGTATTGTAGGGCATGAACTGGCCGTGGGTTCTGGTGGGTCCGGTGGAAGTACCGATGGCCCCCAGCTGGTTATAAACGGTAAATGTACCATCTTCATTGAGATGGGCAAAGTTCTGGGTGCTGTCGTACTCGAAGTAGCCGCTCTCATTGTAAATGCTCTTGATAAAGAGATGGTTGACATCCGTCATGCCGGTAAAGAGACTGGATAAGGGCTCCTCATGACCGGTCTTGTCGCTTGTAGTCGGATAGCCGTCTGTCAGATTGGTGGACAAAAGTCCGGCCTCATAGTTGTTGGCATGGGACCCGAAAAAGCCATGCTGAACAGAATCCCTGTTGTCAACCAGCTCATTGTTAAAGTCGATCATCTTCATGCTGATGCCGTAGGCAGAGCCGTCAATGGTCTCCACGGTGGTCAGCTTATCTGCCGCATCCGCGGGATTCACCACCGCAAAGTAGAAATCCTCAGCCTCGGACAGGGCACAGGCCTGCACATGCCCTTTCTCCGTTTTCAGACCGGAGTAGGCGTAATTCTCATCATCCCAGGCAATGATGCTGGTATAATTCTCCCCGTGCCGTCTGCCATTCAGATTGACGCCGATGGTATTGTCAGACAGAATCTGACCGGTGGACACCTGGGGGGCAATATAATTCCCATACTGGGTATTGCGGAATTCATAATAGTAATTGAGGGTGCCGTCCTCGTTGGTGTACTCCGTAAACTCCCAGAGGGCCGTGTTGACCAGACTGCCGATCCACTCGATATTATCTCCGGTATC
Organism: Eubacterium sp.; assembly: GCA_017459345.1. Lineage (GTDB taxonomy): Bacteria > Bacillota > Clostridia > Lachnospirales > Lachnospiraceae > Anaerobutyricum. The sequence goes on along the minus strand of JAFUDC010000129.1, from coordinate 18,548 downwards.
ATAGCAGCGAATCAGGGAGCCATCATGGTCAATGGCGTAAAACTCGTATTTCTTGCTTGTATCATTCCAGATCCGGGTGTAGAGGATCAGCTGCTGGCCATTGTAGGCAAGTTCATTGTCGGAGACGCTGACCTTTCTGGCAGAATAGAGGTTAAAGTCATCGTCATTAAGGACGGACTTCTCCACCAGATTCATCCAGGTCGCAGCTCCGCTGCCGGTGGCTCCGTTGAATCCGCCGGCCGTGCCGGAAGGCAGATTCAGGGAATAGCCGCCCACAGTGAAATGCCATTTGCCTGCGAACGTCCCCGTTCCCGGTGTGGCCGTGATGACAGAGTAGGTCTCATCCGGACTGTCAGAAAGACTCACGGATGTCCCCCGGATGGTCAGATAGCGGGCAGTTCCATTCTCAGCAGTCATAAGATAATACTTATCTTCCGAGATGGACCGGAAGGTCCACTGCCTGATCTGGCTGTCGTTTGCCACCAGGAGGATGCCGTCATTATCCAGCACATCCGGCCGCATCAGCATATCCTGACCTGCAAGCCTGGTCTGACTTCCCGACAGCTGACTCTCCCAGGTCAGGGCAGCTGCGTTTACGGAATCATCATGGAAGGCGATGCCATAAGTCCTGCCGTCAAGACCGTAGGGATCCTTCTCCAGGACAAATGAGGAGGCATAGGTCAGGGTGATCCTGGTATTAACCGTGTTATTGTTGTCGGTATAGAAGCGGATTCCTCCCCCGCCGTTGGAATGCTGCAGCCAGAGATTCTGATTCAGTTTTCTGATATAGAAGAGGCCTTCCGCCGCCTGACTGAGCTCAAAGACCGTATCCGCTTTGTCGGAAAAGCCCACAAAGTTGCCGGATGGGTTGGTCACATATTCTTTTGCTCCCTCTATGTAAGTATAGATATAGTACTGATTATTAACATTTTCCCCGACAGGCTCAAAGTACCAGCCTGAAGCCGCCCGGGAATCCCCCGTCTCCACAAAACACTTGTTATTGTTTAGCTGGCTGGTAAAGTAGACCGGCTTATCACCGTAGGACAGGTAAAACTGGCTGCCGCTGTTGGCTGCAAGCTCATCCAGAGTCACCACCGAGGTCACTTCCGCAGACACAGGATCCGGGGCCTCCACGATGGCATAGACGGAGAAGCCCTCGGTGGAAAACTCCACAACGGCGCCCTCCCGGGAAGCTTTGGAAGTATTTTCTACCAGAGTGGAATCCATCTCGGCAAAATGTACCACACTAAGCTTGTCACTGCCGGCATCCTCCAGCTCAATCCGGACATCAACACTGCTGCCCGGAGCAGGCTGAACCTTGCGTCCCTCTTCATCGATAATCTTAATATCAAAGAGACGAATATACTTTGCCCTGCCCTTATCTATGCCCAGCAGGTCCTCTGCCTGGGATACATAGTCTTCATATGGTAAAGCAGTTTCTGCGCTGTCATCGGACACTGCCTTATCCGCAGATTGCTTATCCTTTTCTGATGCCCCTTCATCCGAAGGCTGGTCTATGGAATTATCAGTCGGCAGCACTTCGGATACAGCCAGAGAAGCACCCTCCGGAATCTCCGCCTCATCGGTGTAAGTCACCGTGATATGATAGGTTTCCTCTCCGGCCTCCCCTGACTCCAGACTCCCGGCTCCGGTCTCATCATGAATCTTAACGGTATACACCAGGGCGTAAATGGAGAAGCTGTCCGCCTCAAAAGTAACATTCTCTCCCGTCTCTTCCGGTTCCATCTGGTCAATCAGTCTGGCTCCCTCTTCCTCATCCAGGTGCACAATCTGAGGCTCCGACTCCTCCCTGGCGATCAGCTCGGAGGATAAGGTAACCTGAACCGGCTCTGCCGGCTCAACCATATTGCCATCTGCATCATAAAATGTAATATCCAGGGCGCGGATCTTGGTCACGCTGCCGTCCACAGCCTGGGCGATGGAATCCACAATACTCTCATCCATGACAGCGACCGCCTTCATGGTGGTCCCCTCCGGGAAAGCCCCGGCCGGGGCGGAAACCTTCACATCAATCCTGTCCCGTCCATAAATCACCTTGGTGCTGGTCACCTTCTTTGGCTGCCCGGAATTAGCCTCCTTCCGCTTCTCCCGCTCTGTCTCTTTTGCAATATCAGATGTGTAAAACTCTTTATCCGGGACTTCCGTGGAAGCTGTGGTCTCCTCCTGCCCCATGGTGTAGAGCTCTTTATCTTTACTCTCAGTGGAAGTTTCGGTCTCCTCGTCATCCCCCATGGTGTAGAGTTCTTTATCACGGCTTTCGGTGGAAGTTTCGGTCTCCTCACCACCAGTGTTGGACGTGTTTTCCTTATTCTCTGTGGAAATATGGCTTTCAGTGGATGTCCCGCTCTGGTCCTTCTGGCCGTCGGCACCATCAGCAGCCTGGCTCTCTGTGGCAGCCTGATTTTCGCTTGTATCCTGACTGTCTGTGACAGCCTGGCTTTCGCTGGAATCATGACTATCTGTGGCAGCCTGATTTTCGCTTGTATCCTGACTGTCTGTGGCGGCCTGACTTTCGCTGGAATCATGACTATCTGCAGCAGGCTGATTTTCGCTTGTATCCTGACTCTCTGTAGTCGCCTGCTTATTCGCTCCCTGCTTCTTCTCAAAAACCGCAAAAAGATAGTATCCGCTTCGACTCATGGAAAATGTAAATCTGCCGTCAGAATTAATCTCTACCTTTTCCGCCTGGCCAGGAGACTCCAGGGAATCAAACCGAATCACATAGATATCAGAGTTGTCAAAGACACTCTCCCCATCCTCGAGGGAGAATTGCAGGGGAACAGGTTTCTCAGGTTCTACAACATCTTCACCTGACAGATAATAGAGTTCACAAAGTGTATAATAATCAGGATCTGCTCCCATAAACTGATCCAAAGAGGACTTCAGTATGTCATCAATATCCATCTCTTTTTCTGACTGTCCATCCCCATAAGGCAGAACCTGCAGCTTTACATCCTCAGGAATGCCATAAGAAGTCAGATCCTGGTCTGCCGAAATCCGGAACCCATACCTGCCCTCCGCATCATCCATCAGGAAAAGAGGAATCTCATTCTCCTCAATCTCTTCCATGTCCTCTTCATTATAGAAACGTACCTGAGATTCATAGACAGTCACCTGGCCGGAAGTCTTATCCCGGTCAGACTGAGACAGAAGTCTGTCTGTTCCGGAATCACCGGTTTCCGAACCTGAAAATGTGCAGGAAACCATATTCAAGGTCAGAATAAGACAGAGAATCATGGCGAATAGCTTCTTATTCTTCAGATTTAGGAATATGTAATTGAATAATCTTTTAAGAGTGGTCTTCATGCCCCGATCCTCTTTCAAAAAGATGGAATATCTTTCCCACGAAAGTGTTAAATGAGAAAGACATTTCTTCCATATATATAGTTGAGGCTATTGTATCATATTTTTCGTCAAAAAAACCGTCAAAAATAAGGAATAAAGATGAAATCCCAATGATATAAATAAAAGAGTCACTCACCTGAAACCAAAAACACATTTTTACCATATTTTTTCCACTTTTTATTCACGAAACTCTGGCAGAATAGCGAATGACAACTTAAGCAACACATTCTCTCCTCTTAAAGAGGATCCAAAGGAGGTTATTACTATGTGGAAACAGTATAAGAAGGAAATGATTATCGGCGGAGTCCTGGTTTCAATGGTGGCCTTTGCCCTGGGGTGTGCTTTCAATGCAGCTACCGGAAAGGGGGCGATGAATGCACAGACCAGGATTGAGCAGAGGGCTGATAACAATCTGCCGGGCCAGCAGCCTGGTGATTTCGGACAAAATGGTCAGGATGGTCAGAATCATTTCCGGGGTAAGGGCGGCTTCGGAGGACAGAGAGGTCCTCGGGGCGGATTTGGTCCAAACGGCCCCCAGGGAAATAATCCCGGCCAGCCAAACCAGAGCCAGCCAAACGATAATAATAACGGGCAGCAGACGCCTGCAGATGGCAGCCAGAACCAGCCGGCTCAGCCGCCTCAGGACAACACACAGAACAATCCGAATTCCCAGGACAGCAGCCAGAACCAGCAGAATGACCAGAGTTCTCAGGACAGCAGCCAGAATCAGCAGAATAACCAGAGTTCTCAGGGCAGCAGCCAGAACCAGAATAATGGGAACAGCGGCAGCACACAGAATACCACACAGGACAAGAGCAGTACTACAACAGAGAGCAAGGATAGTAACCAGACCACACAGAAACAGGATTCCACAACCGCCCAGAAAAAAGCAAACTGATATGCCGAGTAAATTGGCAATCGGATAAAGATAAAAAGGTTCCGGGGGATGAAGCTAAGCTTCATCCCCCGGAACCTTTTTATCTGCAATCTCACATCCTGTAATCCTCTGCTGCCAGCCTCTTAATCCCCCTGTAAGCCCTCACATCAAGGATGATCACATAGGCAAAGAAGATGATCATCATGATATCAGACTGGGTGCTCAGGCAGAAATCATAGAAGCCATGAAGAAGCATGGGATGGACCACTGCCCTTAATAGGTACTGTTTCGTCCGGCTCCGGTCTCCGGCCAGGCTGTACTGCTTTGCCATGCCATAGTAGTAACCCATGTAGATTCCGAAGATGCAGTGGCCCGGTATGGACAGAACCGCCCGGGAGGCTGCCACAGATAATCCTCCGTCATATACATACATGACATTCTCCAGGGCTGCGAAGCCAAGGGTCACCGCAACAGAATAGACCACGGCGTCAAAGCGGTAGTCAAAGTTGGGATTCTTCCAGGTGCCCTTTTTCAGCACCAGGTATTTGCAGCCTTCCTCCGCCCCGGCAATCACGATGAAGTTGGATATGACCAGGGAGAGAATGGAAGAGGGATTCAGTACATTTGCCAGGACATTGTCAAGGAGTACACTCTCGATGAAGGCTGCCGGGAAGCACATGATGCCGCCCAGAATGAAAAGCTTCGCAATCAGGCCAATGGGCTCGTGCTCTATCTTATCCAGTCTGTAGACCTTCCAGAGGAGGAAGAGGGGTGGGATCACCGCCGCCCAGAATAATACTCGAACTGCCATATATATTTCCTCTACATTATCCTTCGTAAAATAATACCCGATGACATATCTTTCATTATTATCTCTTATTCTTTAATGTCAGATGCTTTGGCAGGCCGGCTGCATAGTAGGGCAGCAGGGTACCGATAATAAGTGGACGGGCATAGTCAAGATACTTGTCGCTGACATAAGTGCCATTGTTGATAATCCAGTCCTTGGGAACCTTTCTCTCCACATTGGCGATCTCATGGATATCATACTTGTTGTAGGTTACCATGTAAGGCTCTCTGCTGTTAACCTGAATGATGATCATCTGGCCGGTCTCGCCGTTCATGGCTGCCTGGCAGGCCACATAGCCCACATTATAAGCCTCGTCGATATCCACGCGGGATGCCATATGGGTTGCGCATCTCTGCAAGGTGGAGAACTCGATGGCACGGGACTTAAGCCCTGTCTCGGCTGTCACCAGGTTAGCCAGGTAGGAAGCACATCCGGAAAGCTGCTTGTGGCCAAATGCATCCACGTAATCATTGCTTGCGCCAAGCTCGCATACGAAGCGGCCGTCTGCAACCTTGACACCCTCGGAAACAGCGATAACCACGGAGCTCTTGGTCGCTGCAAGATGCTTTACATTTTCCATGAACTTATCAACATCAAAGGTAACCTCCGGCAGATAGATCAGGTCCGGTCCGTCACAGTCCGCATCCTTGGACAGGGCGGAAGCAGCGGTCAGCCATCCTGCATGACGTCCCATGATCTCCACGATACAGATGGTGGGCTTGGAAGCGCCGAAGCTCTCATTATCGCGAATGATTTCCTTCATGGATGTGGCGATATACTTGGCAGCGGAACCATATCCGGGTGTATGATCTGTCAGTGGCAGGTCATTATCGATGGTCTTGGGAACGCCCATGAACTTCTGCTTTCTGTCATGAGCAGAAGCATAGTCGGATAACATCTTGATGGTATCCATGGAATCATTACCGCCGATATAGAGGAAATACTCGATATCATACTTGTCCATGATATCAAACATTCTCTCGTAAACCTCTTCATTCCCCTCAATCTGAGGCAGCTTATAACGGCAGGAACCGAGGAATGCAGATGGGGTTCTCTTTAAAAGAGAGAGATCGGAAGCATCCTTGATATAATCAGCTATGTCAATAAGGTCTTCCTTCAGGAAACCCTCGATACCATGGTGCATACCATAAACTTTACCTGCACCCAGCTTCCATGCAGCCTTGATTACGCCAGCCAGACTGGAATTGATTACTGCAGTTGGTCCGCCGGACTGTCCTACGATAACATTGCCTTTCATAATTAATATTACCTCCTTAAATGTGTTATCAATATAATTCAGACATCACTTCGTATGTTTGTCATGCTGATTTGCATACAGTTTATTATTATAACAGTTTCTCATCATTTAATCAATTTATTTTGATAGATATCTTTCATGAATCATCGTTCTTTTATTGACAGGTTTCTCTCAAATACCATACGTAAATCACCAAAGTCAACCTTTTCTCCCCCCTATAGAAGCGGAAGTCTTATCCTATCTGATAACAATTGACTTCTTATCCAAAGTGGCAGAATCTTATTCTATCTGATAACATATCGATACGAAAGACATCACGGCTCTTAATTTTGGGTAAAGAAAGATTTTATAATCTATTAAAACTTCCCACATCACTATTATTTTTTAGTTTGCTGACACAATCCTCGTAATTCGTAATTGCGTCAGTAAAATTACGGAGATTCAGCTGTTTTTATTGCCTTTTTTGCTGACACAATCTTCGTAATTCGTAATTGCGTCAGTAAAATTATGGAGATTCAGCTGTTTTCATTGCATTTTTTACTGACACAATCCTTATAATCCGGAATTGTGTCAGTAAATTCACAGAGCAGCATAATGCTGCTGCGGCTATGAGATTCTCGAAGAGATGTTCAAGTATGATTAGTCAGCAATTTTTATCTGATATGGGTGTGGGAAGTTTGCATAATCTATTATCACCAAATATATTTGGTATTTCTATAAGTAAAATTGAATAATCATCGAAATAACATCTTGAGGGATTGTCTCGATTCTACTTTCATCAACCTCTCACTTATGTTACAATTCTAAATGTAAACAGCTGAAACAGTTTTACAGCTAATCAATCTTAATCGCCCCGGCGATTACGTCCGAGTTGCGCGGCATCGCAGGTGTCTTCCTATGTACTGCGTCTGAGATTGAGTAAACATAAAATAAAAGCAGCCCGGTGCATCAGCAGTTTACTTGTCTTACACCAGGCGGCGCTCCACTTCAAAGGAGATACTTAGGACTACAGCAATATATACAAGAGAAAAGAGGTCGGTTTTCATGCCTACTACTTATACACACTACGCCTACGGCCAGGATATCCTCCGAAAACTGCCGGATAATATCCGTAGAATAATCGAGCCTTATGAGGATTATTACAGCATCGGAGTCCACGGGCCGGATATCCTCTTTTATTACCGTTCATTTTGCAAGAACAGGGTTAATCAGTACGGTGTCAGGGTACATAACGAACCCATGCGGGTTTTTCTTGAACACGCCTTTTCCATATTTGACCGGCAGCCGTGGCGGCGGGCAGCCTTTGCCTGGCTGGCAGGCTTCATGACCCATTATATCCTGGACAGTACCTGCCACCCCTATATCAGAAAGCGGATTAAAGAGACCGGAATCTCCCACCCGGAGATTGAGCGGGACTGGGACAGTGCCATGATGCAGAGGGATCACCTGAACCCCTACTCCCATCTGGTGGCCCGGCATATACGGCTGGGGACCGGGTACGGCAGTGTCATCGCCCCCTTTTTTAAGATGAGCCCCATGACACTCCGCAGGAGCCTCTTTTATATGAGACTCATCCTGAACCATCTCTTCCGGTCCACCCTGGGGATGACCAGCCGGCTGGCCCATTATGCCAACCTGGTCTTCTTAAGGAAAATGAACTATCAGTACTATTTTATAAAGAGGTCTGTCAATCCGGGCAACATCGAGACCATCAGCCAGTTAGACAAGCTCTACAAAGACTCCCAGGAGGAATGCGTACAGATGATCACGGATATGTACTATGCTCTAAGGAGACATGACAGGGTATTCTGCTGCAGGGAACGGTTTGAGAGGGATTTCTCGTGAGATGTATTCGGAACGATAACCGGAGACGACGAGAGAATAATCAGGAACGATGAAAAATCAGTTAAAACGGCGAAAGATTGATCGGAAACCAGATTAGAAGCAACTAAAGATTAGTTGGAAACCGGAAAAATCAGATTAGTAACTATGAAAGAAAGATTTACAAAAGAAAAGGAGAATAACAGTGAAAACTGACAGATTAACTAATAATTATCTCACAGCCTTCCTCCTCCTGCTCATGACCCTGCTGCTTATCTCCCCTCTTCCTGCCCAGGCAAAGGGGAAGAAGGTCAAAGCTCCCAAAATGGAATGTCATGCCTACGTCCTGATGGATGCAGGAAGCGGCAAGGTCCTCTTCGGCCAGGATGAGAACAAGAAAATATACCCTGCCAGCACGGCCAAGCTCATGAATGCCATCGTCTGCATCGAAAACGGGGATGTGGATTCCAAAATCAAGACCTCCCCGGATGTCATCGGACATACCACACCCGGTACCTATTGCCTGGGACTGCTGTCCGGGGTGACATTTACATTTAAAGATCTACTTTCCTTAAGTCTGATCTCCTCCGCGGCGGATGCCACAGACTCCCTGGCGGTAGGCGTCTTCGGATCCAAGGATGCCTGCGTGGAGGCCATGAATGCCAAGTGCCGGGAGCTGGGTCTTAAGAAGACCAGCTTTGATAATCCGGTGGGTTCCGATATCGGAGCAGGCTTCAACAACACCTACTCCACCGCCACGGAGATGGCCCTGATCACCCGCTATGCCATGGCCATGCCCCTGATCCGGGAGACGGTCAAGAAGTCTCACTATGAGACTACCTCCGGTCAGGAAATCGATGCCAACACCACCAACTGGTTTATCCGGGGCAGGGCATCCTACAGCAAAAACCGCTACAAGATCATCGGGTCCAAGTCCGGAACCACCAACGCCGCAGGCCATGTCTACATCGCTACCGCCACGGACAAAAAAGGCCATGAGGTCATCTGCGCCTACTTCGGCAACGTCAGCCAGGAAAGCACATTTGCCTCGATCCGGGAGCTTCTGGACTACACCTTTAAGCAGTATGACAAGGGTAACCTGACTCTCACGGGCAAATGTGATGACGTCAGAGCCTCTGACATGAGAGAATTATTTGACAGCTACGCAGAACTGGAATGCTACCCTACCAGCAAGGACGGCCGCTTTTATCCTAACACGGCCATCAACCGCAGCCAGCTGATTAAGATGATCAAAAAGGCAGACGCCTCCTACACCGGCACAACTGCCTTCTCCAACGCAGCCCTGACTGCATTCGCCGACGCCAACAAGAAGGGAACTGTCACGGCGGCAAGAGCCGCCGAACTGGTCCAGGACCTCTACCCGGCCCACATGAACGACGGGGAGATCGAGACGGTCCTGGCAGACTGCAGGAACACTGAAAGCCTCGATCCCCAGGAGAAGGAGGCCTATGCCATCTTCGTCAAATCCGGCATTCTACCGGATGAATCCTGCAAAAATGCCAGCCAGATCCTGACCAGGAAGCAGGCCATCCTGCTGGTAGACCACCTGGCCGACTACCAGGTCGGCTACGCCGCCCGCCATCCGGTCGGAACAGGATTTGGGGCTGTTGCAGCAGGGGCTGAGAATCTTTTCATTGGCAATGAGGCTTCTGAGGCCGGACAAACAGCGTGCACTGGACCAGTAGTCATCTGGAATTATAAATGGCAAAAATACTATAAGGAACTGGCCCGCCAGTATCAGAAAGAAGAGAAAGCCCGCATAGCCGCCGAGGAAGCGGCCAAAGCAAAACTGGAAGCCGAGGAAGCGGCAAAAGCTTCGGAGGCCGAGGCAGCAACAGCGACGACGGCAGCCCCGCCGGAAGCGACAACAGCTGCCATGAAAGAAGCAGCTCCCGAGGCGACGACTGCTGCAAAATAAGATGCAGCTCCGGAAGCGACGACTACTGCCAAGACTGCTAAATAGCTAATTGACACAAAGAAAGTAAAAAGATATCAAAACAGAGAGGAGAGATGCCGGTGACTAAGATGACAAAAGGCATACTTGCAATTATAATCGTCACTTTTATGCTTTTTCAGCATGTTATGCCAGTAGTTTCACAGGAAAGGGTATCAAAAGAAAAACAATACGCTAATAAGACTGACACCAGCGGCTCCTGCGGGAACGGAGTAACCTGGTCCTATGATAATGGTACTTTAAACATCAAGGGATCAGCCGACATGGAGGAATATGAGTACAGTGGCGATGAAGAAGATATCGAGGAAGATGCTTTTCCATGGGCCCATCTGCGCAGCCAGATAACAGGGATAAAGATTGATGAAGGAGTGACAACCATCAGCCCTGCGGCCTTCTGGAATTGCGAGAACCTGAGATATGTGAATATTGCCAAATCAGTGAGCAGTATTGGTGAACAGGCTTTCTTTATGGATTCTTCCCTGACTGAGGTATTGTTTGCTTCACATGATGATGAAAAAGACCCGAAAAAGCTTCAATTACTGCCCCAGGTGAAGATTGGTGATTATGCTTTTGACTATTGCGAGAGTTTAGAAAGCATAGCACTTCCCAGGAGAACGACCAAATTGGGTAATGGCGTTTTCGATACATGCGAAAATCTGACGAAAATAGACCTGGGAAAAGAACTGACAACTATAGGCGAGGAAGCTTTTGCAAATTGTCCGTCTCTCCAATATATTAAAATTCCTTCAAAAGTAACATCTGTAGGTAACTGTGCATTTGACACCTGTGAGAACCTGAAGAGAGTAAGATTTACCGGCCAGGCTCCGACTTTTAAAGGTAATGATATCTTTCTCGATGATAAAGTCAAGGTATACTATCCGAAGGGAGATAGCTGGGAGAAAGTCATTAAAGATAGAAATGGAAAAGAGCGCACCTATGGAGCCGAAGAAATCGAATGGATAGAGGATGGAATTGACTGGGAATATGAAGATTATGATGGCAAAGGTGTTCTATATATCCATGAGTGGAATGAAGCAATAGAAGAATTTGAAGATGCTGATGATCAGCCCTGGGATAGTTACAGAAATATAACAGGTAAGATTATCATTGATGATGAAGTGGAAAAAATCGGCAATTATGCTTTTTCCTCCTTTACAGGCGTTCGGTGTATTGTCTTTTCAGGGACTAAGCCTTCAATTTCAAGTAGTGCATTTTCCGGTATCTCAACCGTGGCATACTGCAGAACAGATATGAATTGGGATACAGCAGATATGCTTAAATATGGGGCGGCCTCTCTTTCATGGACAGGCTGGAAATTAAATGGTAACGAGCTTGTCCTTTCAGGCAGCGGGGAAATGCAGAATCTGACGGGTGTACAGTCGGATGAACCTTGGGATGAGGAAAAAGGACATATTACCCGGATAATGGCAGCTGGTCAGCTGACTTCAATCGGGAATAATGCTTTCTCCGGTTATGAACAGCTGCAGGAAGTTATCATCAATGGTCAGATAAAGACAATTAAAGAAAATGCATTTGCAAAATGCAGCTCTCTTGTGGGAGCAGGTCTTGGACCCCAGGTAAAGACTCTTCAAAGTGCTGCATTTGCAGACTGTGACAAACTGAAAATTGTTTTACTTGGCTATGACCAGGAAGGTACCGGTCAATGTCTGGATGATACAGCAATACCTGATATGGAAGGAGATGTTTTTAATACCAGTTCAGCGACAGTCTACTATCCCCTGAATCCCGATAATGCAAATGTAACCAAGGCAAAAATGGCTGCTTTCGGAAAAAACATGTCCTGGATCGGGTGGAAGTATACTGACATATCAGAGAACTACGAAGAAAAAACAGAATTGGATCTGGAAGGCTTTGGCAGTGTCAGATATGCAGAAGCATTTAAAGCTGAGGGCACACAATTATTACCGGTCCCATGGTTCAATGATGCAACTCTTATCTATGCGGTTCATATGGAAAGCGGGATCGATGAAATCGGTGACTATGGCATGAGCGGGATGTCTAGTCTGGAGGATATCACGATCAGGGGGAACTCTTTTTCCATAGGACACCATGCTTTCGATGAGGATGCCTGCGACAGACCGAATGGATGCTCTTTGACTTTTGAGGGAAGCATTGAAAGAATCGAAGATGATGCATTCGATATACTGTATTGCACATATACGAACGAGAAAACGGGACAAGAGCTAACTGTCCCAGTAAGATTCTATGATCTTCATTACCAAGAGAATAAAGCAGGATGGGACTCCGCTGCAGAGTATAAGGATTATACAAACCCCTGCCTGAGTTTCATTCCCTCCGAAAAAGTGACTTTGTACCAGGACAGGGACAACGTCGTAAAATGGAACATTACCAACAGCAGCGACACCTTCTGTCCCAATGGAGAAGCAGATGGCTACTATCTCTCAAGGGCAGATGAAAACATCATAAAAGACCAGCTCAGCGATTCGGACTACCAGTCCTTCTGTTATACTAAAAACAATTTGTTTGGTAAAACCTGGAGATTCAATAGAGATGGTAATCGGACAGGCTATAATACAGAAGATAAGGTTATGGAGTGGGCCGGCTGCTGCTTCGGACTGAGTAATATCGTAGCACTCACACAGAATCATTCGCTCACTATTCCGGAGACATGGTGGGCAGGGTGGACAGATCAGACTGAACATGATGAAAAATCCTTCATAAATTATTTTCATTTTCAACAGTCTCTGCCCAATTACATGGATGCGAAAAAGAGCTACCAAAAACAGGCACAGGAAGACCAGCTCCGCATGTTAGAATGGCTCATGGACAGGGTTGATACAGAGAATATGCAAAACCTGGTTTCTATAGATTTCAGCTGGTATGACAGCTTTAAAAACGAGGTCGAAGGCCACCAGCTTGTTGCATATGCATTGGAGAGGGGTACATTCTACTATGATGGAGAAGATTATACAGGGAGAGTTCTGACTTACGATCCAAATGAGGTGGAAACTTCCAATTTATATAATTACCATATGCATGCCCTGTATTACAAAATTGATGGTTCTAAATCAAAATGGATTATCCCCGGCTACGATTCCATGAGCACAAGCAACAAACTGAGCAAGGTATTCAGCTCTAATAATGCCATGTTAAAAATGACCTCAGCGGACGAAAGAGTCATCTATCCCTATACCAGAAGCGGGGAGGCCCGTGAGATCCCAACCGGCATTTATCGATACAGCGACAGGAATACAGAGGTATCCTTTGCTGACCGTAATTCCTATCTTTCTGTAGCAAATGATACTATAAAGATTGCACATGAGAATGTAACTCACACAGTCGGAGGGGGCATGATTGATAACGGCACATCTCAGACTGATGACGGTTACAGTGTTATGTATGAAACAGGAGAAGGAAGCAGCTCCAGGACAGATATGACAGTAATTGCCCTTCCGGATTCAGAAGGCGAGTATACCGTCACAGCCGATAATGCCCTGAATGCCTCAATCCTTTTCAGGGACAAGGCATTAATTTCCGCCCTTGCCTCCAAGTCCGGCACCACAAGTATGCAAAGCTCCGGGACAGCGAAAATGGATCTTACCGCTGCCGGCAGTGGTCAAATCAATATCATACCTGAGGAACGGCAGGAATCGGGAATCACTTTCAGCGGAGATGAATTAAAAGAATTATCTGTTGCACCAAAAGACGAGGGCTATCTTGTCGGCTGTGATAACCTTCGCAATTTCTCGGTTCAGATAGAACGCGGCGAGGAGGAACACACATTATCTATCATAACGGATGAAAAAACCATCTATGTCAAACCTGGTAAAAATGAGGAAGAAGATGCCGTCTTCACAGATCCTGATGGAGATGGAGAATATGACAACCCGATAGATGTGACCCACAAAGCCGGAAATCCTGTATTCAAGTGGGCTGATGATTACAAAACCGCTTCAGCTACCTTCAGATGTACAGACTGCAATGAACAGATGGCCGTCGTAAAGGGAACAATTAAGACCTCTGTATCTGCCGCAACAACAGCAAAGGAAGAAATCACAGTCTATATTGCAACATTTACTTATGAGGGAAAAACCTGGACTGATACCAAACAGCTGGTAACCGGGCCAAAGCTGACACCCGCTTCCACCCCGACAACCGCACCTGGCAATAAGGTATCTACAGTAAATCCCACCATGCAGCTGAATGTTTCGGGTACTTTGCCAATGCAGGTAAAACAGAAATCAAAGGCTGTAAAAGTGACCGGGTTGACAAGCAGTGACTATGTCAAATCGGTAACTTCTTCCAATAATAAGGTGGTCACAGCCAGCTATTCCGGCGGAACAATCACATTAAAGGCGAAAAAAACAGGTAAGTCCCTGATCAGGGTGACACTGGCAAGCGGTTTGCAGAGAACCTTTACCGTTAAGGTACAGAAGAAAAAAGTTACGACAAAGGCAGTCACTGCAGCCTCAGGCAAGATTCAGCTTAAAAAAGGCCGGCGGACGGTCATCAACCCGGTGCTCAAACCTGTGACCAGTCAGGATAAAGTAACTTACAAGTCATCCAACAGCAAGGTGGCAGCCGTTACCGGAAAAGGCATAATCAAGGCGAAAAAGCCAGGAAAGGCAAAAATCACAATCAAGGCCGGCAAAAAGAAGAAGGTTATCAAGGTGACTGTCACAAAGTAATTGTTCCTGTGACCAGGAAGATAATCATGTGTGGATAAGCCAGCTAAACAAAGAAAGGGGAAAAAGATAATGAAAAAAGGAACACGACTAAAACTAATGGCAGGATTGATGCTGCTTCTGACTCTTATCCTGGCCTGCCCGGTCTCCGCGGCTTCCAAAAAGAAGAAAGCACTGAATGCTTATAACGCATATCTTGCCCAGCATACCGGCACAGTCACTCAGTTTGACCTGATCTATCTGAATAACGACAGTGTACCTGAATTAGTAACCGGCAAACAGATCTACACCTTCAAAAGCGGCAATGTAGTAAAGCTTGATAATTCCGTGGAGACATCCTACTTTATATCATCTTACTATAAGAAAAAAGGAATCCTGGTACAGGGATATGCTCACGGTGGCTACTATCCGTCACAGTTTACCCTCTACTCAAAAATGAGCGGAAAGAAGCTGGTTCAAAAGCTTGAACACGGTAAATTCGGCCAGATGAATTTCTCAACAGGAAAATACAGCTTTACCAATACCTACAGTAAAATCAACGGCAAAAAAAGCAAAAAGATTGTGAAGAAAGACTTTAACAAAGCTTTGAAAGGTCTGGTTAAGAGTAAAAAGCCGACAAAAATCAAGCTCAAAGAGAACTCAGTTGCTAACAGGGATAAGTATCTGTAATCTGATGGAGAGGAAACTACCCTTTATAAGGAGCCGGATCTTGTCTCGACTGCGCAGCAAGAGAGCAACAAGATCCAGCATCCGACAATTTAAGCCAAATAATAACTTGCGCTATTAGAGGAGGACTATGATTATGAAGAACAGAACAGTTAAGAAAAAAAGATATATATGTAAAACAACTATGCTGATGATGATTATGTGCATGTTAATATCAGTGCCGGTCAGCGCCGCCTCTCTCAAATCCCAGGCAAAAAAAGCCTACAATACATATATGGCAGGCAAGCACCCCAATCTGAAATTCGCCCTTATCTACCTGGACAACAATTCTGTCCCGGAACTGGTGGTTAACGACGGCACCATCTACACCTACAAAAAATCCTCCGGCGTGTCCCTGCTGCAGGATGATTATGAATTTGATTATAAAAAATACTACAAGAAAAAAGGAGTCATCTACTCCGAGATCATTGCCGGGGCAATTATGGATTACGATGTCTTCTATTACCAGCGGGTCTCCAAGGGCAAACTGGTCCATATCTGCCGCCAGGAGCATTATAAAAGCGGAAAATGGATCTATTATAATCCATCCTTTAAAAAGATCTCCAAGAGCAAATGTAATAAGCAGATCAAAAAGTATACTGGTAAAAAGAAAGCAACAAAGATCAAATATTATCTCAACACAGCCTCCAAACGAGCTAAATATCTGAAATAGTAATACGCTTTACTCAGTATTCTGTATCTAATAAGACGGACGAAATGGCCTTCCTTGGCCATTTCGTCCGTCTTATTCTCCTCTGGCTGACTCCCTACCTTATCCTCCTGCACTCAGTATAATATCTCTTATCCTCTGCATGCCCCATGGAAAAAGTCTTCCTGGGCAGGGCCCCATCTGCCTTCACGGTGGGGAAGAGTTCATCCTTACCCATATCCGGCAGAATAAAGCCGATGCTGTCTGTCTGCCAGGTCAGGGCTTTCAGGTTATCCTTCCCATGTATGTAGTCCAGCTTGATATCTTCCCTCTCATGCTCTTTTATATAAGAATCGAGGAAATGCTGAAGACTTCCCACAGCCAGCTTGGAACTAGGCTTTGTGATCATCAGCTGTTCTTCCTGTCCGTGAATCACCACACTGATATACTGTTCATGTTCCGGCTTATTCTCCCTGATATCCCGGTGCATTCGCACGATTCCAAGCTCCCTGGTCATCTGGTGCATAAGATGATCGGAATTCACATTGGTCAGAATCCGGTGAATAGCCTCAAACTCCAGGGCAGGACTGTGGAGATTCTCCAGTTCAACCAGGGCATACCTGGCAGGATGACCGGATAAATCCTCTCCCGGATGGGCAGCCTTTAACTGTTCATAGTATTCCTTTGCCGTGGCGAGAGAATGATTGCCGTCCCCCATAGCAAATAAGAGAATATCCTCACCAATCTCCCCTCTCGCCTTCAGAACCTGCTCCTCTCCCAACTGTTCAATCGCCTTCAGAACCTGCTCCTGCTGCTGGGCATTCATAAGCCAGCCCTTCAGATGTCCTCCTCTTTTCATGAGATCAAAATCATATAGGAGCTCCATCTGGTCTGTCTGCTCTCCGGCCGGCTCCACCACAGTCTCCCTGATATCATCAATCAGGATCATGATGTGGGGCAGTTCCAGAGAGGCATTGCTGCGGACACGGATCCTGGGAGGAATTCGCTCCACGATGGTTCCTTCCGTTGCCCTGATGAGGGATGTGGATCCCTTGTGGTAATCGTACTCTTCCAGATCAACCGCCCCGATGATTCCGGGCCTTACATGACCGCTGCTGTCGGTTCTCTCAATATAAATCATAGCCCGGGGATACTCCACCAGCAGATCGCCGGATTCATAAGCCTCCATGGCCTCCCGGATTCCGCTGAGACGGCTCTCCTCCTCATCGGTCTCCAGATAGACCTCCGGCAAAGTCAGGCGGTAGGTGGACGGTGCCTGACCGACAATCCGCTCCACATCCTCCCAATACTCTGGTTCACTGGTGAACTGGTCACAGGCCACCACCGACCAGGCAGTCATATCGGTACCCTTTTTCGGCAAAAGTATATCTGCAGGATAAAATGCTTGATTCATTCTTGTACTCCTATTGCTGCTTTTTTATCAGGAACGCGCTTTCCTCTGCTCCTCAATCCGCTCCGCCAGATCATTAAGATACACCCAGCGGTCCATCTTCTCTTCCAGCCGGATCTCCGCCTCTTCCTTCTCTTTCATCAATTCATTCAGTCTGACAAAGTCGCTGGAATAAGCCTCTATCTCCTGGTCCAGCTCTGCTATCCTCTCCTCCAGAGCAGCAATGTCATCATCAATAGTTTCAAACTCTTTCTGCTCCTTAAAAGAAAACCGTAACCTGGCAGGCTGACCGGCCCGGGCGGACTTCTTCCAGTCTGCACCACTGCCTTTGCCGCTGCCACCCTCAACTCCACTGTCCTTACCTGCGCCATTGTCCTTACCTGCGGCGCCCTTGACTCCACTGTCCTTTCCTGCGGCGGCTTTCTCTCCAATATCCTTGCCGCCAGTGCTCTTACCCGAACTGTCCTTCTTCTTATGAAATCCCGAACCGGAATAGGCAGTCTCAATGCCCTCCTCCCGGGTCCCCAGGACAGAACTCTTCTCCAGATAATCCGTGTAATCCCCCTCATAAATCCGGATCCGTCCTTCCTCGAAAGCACCGATCCGGTCTGCACTCCGGTCCAGAAAGTAGCGGTCATGGGATACCACGATCACAATCCCCATAAATGTATCAAGAAAACCCTCCAGCACCTGCAGGGTGGCGATGTCCAGGTCATTGGTCGGCTCATCCAGAATCAGAACATTGGGCGAGCTCATCAAGACTCTCAGAAGGTAGAGACGCCGCCTTTCGCCGCCGGAAATCTTGGCGATAGGAGCATACTGCATATCCGGACTGAAGAGAAAACGCTCCAGCATCCGGGATGCAGTGATCACCCCGGTGGTGGTCCGGATGTAGTCAGCCTCATCTTTGATGTAATCAATCACCCTCTCCCGCTCATCCATGACGGCAAGCTCCTGGGCAAAATACCC